>CAYQDT010000628.1:0-3403 GCA_964416225.1 uncultured bacterium | reverse complement strand
AGTGCGGGCGTCCGGCCTTTCCCAGCGCCAGCGCCAGGTTGATGAAGGCCAGCGCCGTGTCCGTGCCCTTGCTTTGCTGCTCCGGACCCCGCGCGGTGAGCACCATGCCGGTCGCCGCCTCACCGAGGAGATGGGCGGCGGTCTCGATCGCTCGCACCGGAACCCCCGTGATCCGCTCGACCCGGTCCGGCCAGTACGACTGGACTGCCGCCCGTACCGCATCCCAGCCGCGCGTCCGCTCCGCGATGAATGCTTCATCGATCAGGCCGTCCCGAACCGCCACGTGGAGCAGGCCGTTCGCGAGGGCGAGGTCCGTACCAGGGGTGAGCTGAAGGTGCAGGTCCGCGCCCCGGGCGGTCGGCGTGGCGCGCGGGTCCACCACCACCAGGCGCCCGCCGCGCCGCTGCTGCTCGTCGAAGTACTGCATCACGGGCGGCATGCACTCGACGGGATTGGCACCCACGAGGAGGATCACCTCCGCGCCGGGCAGATCCACCAGGGGGAACGGCAGGCCACGGTCCACGCCGAACGCGCGGATTCCCGCGGCGGCGGCGGACGACATGCAGAACCGGCCGTTGTAATCGATGAAGCGGGTGCGCAGCCCCACCCGGGCGAACTTGCCGAGCAAGTACGCCTTCTCGTTGGTCAGGCCCCCGCCGCCGAAGACGCCCACCGCATCCGCCCCGAACTCCGCCTGCAGCCGGAGAAACTCCGCGGCCGTCCGCCCCAGCGCCTCCTCCCAGCTGCACGGGCGCAGCGGCCCGCCCTTCCGGTCACGCAGCAGCGGTGTCCGGAGCCGCTCCGGATGGTCCAGCAGCTCCACGGACGTCCATCCCTTCCGGCAGAGTCCGCCCCGGTTGGTCGGGAAATCGGTGCGCGCCTCGACCTGGAGCAGACCGTCTCGCCGGACCAGGTTCATCCCGCACTGGAGCGCGCAGTACGGGCAATGGGTGGGAGTGACCGTCATGCTTCCACCCTCACGCGCTCCTCCGCGGGCGGCAGCGCCGGGAGGCGGTGCTCCGCGCCCTCCCGGGCGAAGCGGTCGACCAGCTCCTTCACCAGCGGCTTGCAGGAGCCGCAGCCGGTGCCGGCGCGCGTGGCCTGAACCACGGCATGGAGACCGCACGCTCCGGAGAGGACACATTCCCGGAGGTCGCCCTTGGTCACGCCGTTGCAGTGGCAGACGGTCGCCGCGTCCGGCATCTCCAGCACGGACTGCCCGGAGTCGGCGCCGCCCAGGTTGAAGAGCAGCTCGGCGCGCTCATGGGGGAGCGGCGTGCCGCGCTCGAAGGCCTGGATCAGGTACGGCGCCCGGGCGGGGTCTCCCAGCAGGATCGCCCCCGCGAGCTTCCCGTCGCGGACGAGGAGCTTCTTATAGATCCCCCGCCGCGCCTCCACGTACTGGACCACCTCGTCGCCGGCGTCCCGGGGCTCCACCTCTCCCATCGCGGCAAGCTCGATCCCCATCACCTTGAGCTTGGCGACCGTGCGGGATCCGCAGTAGACGGCGTCCGGACGGTGTCCGGTCAGGTGGTCCGCCAGCACGGCGGCCTGCTCCCAGAGCGGCGCCACGAGGCCGTATACTTCCCCCCGGTGCTGCACGCACTCTCCCACCGCCACGATGTGCGGGTCGGCGGTGCGCAGCTGGTCATCGACGAGAATCGCCCGGTCGACGGGCAGGCCGCAGCCGCGCGCCAGCTCCACGTTCGGCTGCACGCCGCACGCCAGCACGACCATCTCGCACGGGAGCTCGGCGCCGTCCTCGAACCGGACGCCCGAAACGACCGTCTCTCCGAGCACGCCGGCGGTGCGCCGCTCCAGGTGGACCTTCACGCCCAGCTTCTCAATGGCGCCGCGGAGGATGCCGGCGGCGGCGGCGTCGAGCTGGCGGTCCATCAGCCGGGTGCCCCGGTGTACGACATGCACCTCCAGGCCATGCTCGCGCAGGCCGCGCGCCGCTTCCAGGCCGAGGAGGCCGCCGCCGATCACCACGGCGGTCCGGCACCGGCCGGCATGGGCGCGCATCCGTCGGCAGTCTTCCAGCGTGCGAAAGACGAAGACGCCCGGCCGGAGCGCCCCGCCGGGGCCGCGGAGCCCCTCAACGGCCGGGACGGCCGCACGGCTTCCCGTGGCCAGCAGCAGGAGATCGTACGGGATGCGGCTCCCGCGGGCGCCGTATACCACCCGGTGCTCCCGATCGACCCGCGTGGCCCGCTCCCCGACGTGGAGCCGGACCCCATTCTCCACGTACCAGGTGAGGGGATGCAGCGCCACGTCGCGCTCCTGACGGGCGCCAAGGAGGACCTCCGAGAGGAGGACGCGGTTGTAGCTGCCGCCCGGCTCCTCGCCGAAGACGGTGATCTCGAACCGCTCGCCGCCGTTTCGACGCAGGATCTCCTCCACGGCGCGCGCCCCCGCCATGCCGTTGCCGATCACCACCAGGCGTCGCCGCGCCGGTGCACCGTCCTCCGGAAGCTCGGGTATCGTGCTCACACGCTCCATCTCGCGTTCTCTCCTCTGGCCGGCTGCGCCGGGCTCACGCCGGCTCCGCCTCTGCTCCCGGGGTGCCGAGCGGTACGTGGTCGGAAGCGGTCGCCGTGCCGCCGCTTCCCAGCCAGGTGCGCGTCCAGCCCGGGGCGACCGCGCGCAGGACCACCATCGCCGCCAGGGCAATGCCGGCGAAGGCGAAGAACCCGGAGGCGTAGGTCCCGGTGGTATCGTGGAGGTTGCCCAGCACCACGTTGAGGTAGTAGCCGCCGGTCCCGCCGGCGGCCCCCACCAGGCCGGTCATTACGCCGATCTCTTTCCGGAAGCGCTGCGGGACGAGCTGGAAGACCGAGCCGTTCCCCATTCCCAGGCAGCCCATCAGGATGAACAGCAGCACGCAGGTCGCCGCGAAGTGGTGGATCGTGAGCCCCACGCCCGCCGCGCAGAGCACCACGACGCCGTAGAGCAGCGTCAGCATCCGGACGCCTCCCAGCCGGTCCGAGAGCGCCCCGCCGATCGGCCGCAGGAACGAGCCGGCCACGATGAAGGGCCAGGTCCAGAGACCGACCGCCGCTCGCGGGGCATCGTACTGGTCGACGAAGAAGGTATTGAAGAAGCTGGAGAGCCCCACGAAGCCGCCGAACGTGACGAAGTAGAGCAGGCAGAACCACCAGGCGTCCGCGCGGGTCAGCACCGCCGCGTATTTCGCCGCCCGGCTCGGGCGGGCCTGGGTCGGCGGGTCTTTCGCCAGCGCGCTGAAGAGGACGAAGACCACGGCCACCGGAACCATCAGCATCCCGAACACGGCATGCCAGCCGAACGCCTTCGCCAGCATCGGCGCGAAGAGCGTGGCGATCACTGTCCCGGAGTTTCCGGCGCCGGCGATCCCCATGGCCAGGCCCTGCAGCTCCGGCGG
>CAYQDT010000627.1:0-3403 GCA_964416225.1 uncultured bacterium | reverse complement strand
ACGATGGCATTGGACGCGGACGCCAGCAGGACGTCGCTCTCGCCGATGTTGCCGACCGCGCTGCGCAGGATGTTGACCCGCACCTCGTCCGTGCTGAGCTTCTCGAGACTGTCCCGCACCGCCTCGGCCGAGCCCTGCACGTCCGCCTTGAGGATCAGGTTGAGCTCCTTCACGTCGCCGCGCTGGATCTTCATGAAGATGTCTTCCAGCCGCAGACGCCCCGCGTGAGCGCCGAACTTCTCCTCCCGGGCTTCCGCCTCGCGCTGCTGCGCGATCTGCCGGGCCTCGCGGTCCGATTCCACGGACTGGAGGCGGTCGCCCGCCTGGGGCACGCCGCTGAGGCCGAGGATCTCGACGGGCGAGGCCGGACCCGCGCGGTTCACCTTCTGGCCGCGGTCGTCCGTCATCGCCTTGATCTTGCCGTAGATGGCGCCGACCACCACGCTGTCCCCCGCGAAGAGGGAGCCGGAATCCACCAGCACCGTGGCGACGGGTCCCTTGCCCGGATCGAGGCGCGCCTCGATGATCACGCCTTCCGCCGGTCCGTTCGGGTCCGCGGCGAGCTCGAGCAGGTCGGCTTCCAGAACAATGCGCTCCAGCAGATCATCGATGCCGAGCCCCTGCTTCGCGGAGAGCTGCACCGTTCCGACGGAGCCGCCGAAGTCTTCCGGCACGATCCCGTGCTGGGTCAGGTCCGTGAGCACCCGCGTGGGGTCCGCGTCGGGCAGGTCGATCTTGTTGACCGCCACGATCATCGGCAGCCCGGCCGCCTTCGCATGGTCGATCGCTTCGATGGTCTGCGGCATGACGCCGTCGTCCGCCGCGACCACCAGGACCGCGATGTCCGCCACGGAGGAGCCGCGCGCGCGCATGCCGGTGAACGCCTCGTGGCCCGGGGTGTCCAGGAAGGTGAGGCGCTTCATCACCTTCTTGCCCTCGCGGGTCTCGTCCGTCTCGATCGCCGTCTGGAAGGCGCCGATGTGCTGGGTGATGCCGCCGTGCTCATGCTCGGCCACGTCGGAGCGCCGGATCGTGTCCAGGAGCGTCGTCTTGCCGTTGTCCACGTGCCCCATCTCCACCGTCACCGGCGGGCGCGGCACCGGTCCCGCGGGGCGGCCCTTCTTGGCGCCCTTGCCCGCAGGCGCGCCGGCGTTCGCGGCGGCGGCGGCCTTCGGCTGTGGCGCGGAAGTCACGGCCACGAAGCCGAGCTTCTCCGCCACCTTCACGGCATTCTCCACGGAGATCTGCGCGTTCAGGTTGGCCAGGACGCCGAAATTCATCAGTTCGCGCTGGATGACCGGCGGCGCAGCCCCCAGCTTCGTCGCCAGTTCGGAGACGGTGAGGGGGTTATTGATCTCAATCAGCTTGTCGCCGTCGCCTCCGGACGGCGGAACGGTAGGGGTTTTTAGACTCACGATGCTTCCGTTTCTGCTCTTCGCTGCTCTATCAACTTCTATCAACACGTTGCAGCAGTCCGCCGGAACACCGTGGCCGGAGACAGGGAAGACGAGGATTGGGGAGCCACGCGGGCATCCGGATCAGCGTTCCATCATCGGCCTCCGTAGGGACCCTGTCGCACGGCCACGGGAGGGGCGGCGATGGCGGCGGGCTCGATCCGGCCCGCTACCGCTCCCCGCTCTCCGTCTTGCTGCTCAAATACTGCTGCATGCTCTCTTCCAGCGCGCCCGCCGCTTCGCGCGGTACCGGCTGCCGGAACGCCCGATCAAAGCTCTTCCGCTTCATCGCCTGCGCCAGGCAGGCGGCAGACGGGCAGAGATAGGCACCCCGACCCGCCTGCTTTCCGGTCGCATCCACCAGCAACCGGCCGTCCGGCGTATGGACGATCCGCACCAGATCTCGTTTTTCCCGCACGGCGCGGCATCCCACACAGCTCCGTTGAGGAAGGTGCCGCATCCCTGCTGCCGGTCCTTTTCTTTCCGTCGTTTTACCGCCGGTGCATCGATCTGACATCGGAGCGGGCCGGCCGGTTTCCCTTCGTCCGCCGGTCCCGTCCCGGCGGCCCGGAACCTATGCCGCTTCGGCCTCATCCTCCGCGTCCGCCTCGGCGGACCGCGCCATGTCCTGCGCCGCGAGCTCGTGCAGCTTCCGCTCGCGGTCCTGCGCCTCGCTTCGGATGTCGATCCGCCACCCGGTCAGCCGCGCCGCCAGCCGCACGTTCTGGCCCTCCTTGCCGATGGCGAGGGAGAGCTGCGTGTCCGGAACCACCACGTAGGCGCTCTTGGCCTCCTCGTTGATCGTCACGGAGACCGGCTTGGCGGGGCTGAGCGCCTCCCGGATGAAGTCGGCCGGGTTCTCATACCACCGAATGATGTCGATCTTTTCGCCGTACAGCTCGTTGACCACGGCCTGCACGCGGCTGCCGCGGTGGCCGACGCACGCGCCGACCGGATCCACCTTCTCGTCCGTGGTGCAGACGGCGATCTTGGAGCGCGCCCCGGGCTCCCGCGCCACGCTCTTGATGAGCACGGTGCCGTCCTCGATCTCCGGAACCTCCAGCTCGAAGAGCCGCCGGATCATGGAGGGGTGGGAGCGCGACACGATCACCTGCGGGCCGCGCGTCGTGCGCTTGACTTCCAGGAGGTAGACCTTCAGGCGGTCGTTGAAGCGATACGCCTCGCCGGGCACCTGCTCGCTGTACGGCAGGAGCGCCTCGACCTTGCCCAGCAGGACGAACACGTTGCGCTGCTCGCGCCGCTGGACCACGCCGGTCACCACCTCGCCCACGCGGTGGGCGAATTCGTCGTACACCTTCTCGCGCGACGCCTCGTGGATCCGCTGCACCACCACCTGCTTGGCCGTCTGCGCGGCGATCCGCCCGAAGCCGTCCTGCGGCATCTCCACGTCCAGCTCATCACCGGCCTTGGCGAGCGGGTTCCGCCGCTGCGCCTCGGGCAGGGAGATCTCGCGATGCCGGTCCTCCACCCGGAGGACCACCGTCTTTTGCAGCACGGGCTTCAGGCCGCGCCCTTTCGGATCCATCCGCAGCTTGACTTCCGCGCCGTCGCCGAAGGCGCGCTTATAGGCGGACGAGAGGGCGGACTCGATGGTTTCGATGAGTTGCTCATAAGGGATCTCTTTCTCTTTTTCGATTTGCCGCAGCGCGTCGATGAAGTCGCCATTCATTTGTAAAGACCTCCCTTATGTAGTTGAGCAGCCCCGGCTTCGCTCGAGCATCTGCGCCTATAATAGCGCGAAAGAGTGGGCATTCACCCACTCTCGCACACGCACGAACAAAGGCTGAGAATCCAGCCGCCGAATTCCCGCGGCCCGAGTATACCACGCGCGGCGCCCCATTTGCAAGAACTCTTCCGGTTGGGCAGCGGCTTTCACGGCTATATCGCACCCCGTTTTGCACCCCCATTCGCACCCCTCTCCCGGCCCG
>CAYQDT010000626.1:0-3403 GCA_964416225.1 uncultured bacterium | reverse complement strand
ACAGGCAATTCGCGATCAGATGGCGCGCTACCCGGTCAGCCGGTCCGCGCTGGGAGCCGCCCTCTACATCGCCCAGTCGGAGTGCGGTGGGTGGGTCCCGTTCGAGGCTATCAAGGACGTGGCGGACGTGATGGGGCTGGAAGCCACGGACGTACAGTCCATGATGAGCTTCTACGTGATGTACAACAAGGAGCCCGTCGGGAAGTACGCCATCGAGATCTGCCACAACATCTCCTGCGCGGTGAAGGGCGCCCGGAAATTGCTGGACGTGGTGGAGCGGAAGTGCGGCATCGCGCCGGGCGAGACGAGCGCGGACGGGCTCTTCACGCTGAAAGGCGTCGAGTGCCTGGCCGCCTGCGGCGGCGCGCCGGCCCTCCAGGTGAACGGGCAGTACTTCGAAAACGTGACCCCCGAGGAGCTGGAGACGATCATCGACCGTCTCCGCGCCGAAGGGGGTGATCCGAACAACATCTACAACCAGACGTACCGGCCGGAAGCCACCAAGCCCTCCGGAAGCTGAGGCGCGCCGGTACGGCGGATCGAAGCACCTGGGGCCGAAGAGTCTCTCCGCTCAGCGTTGAGCGCCCTCCCGGCCCATGGACGGTATCAGCAGATAGCTGCGGGTCATTCCGCAGGTTCAGGACCAGACAATGCCCGAAGTACGCATCCTGCGGAAGTGGGTGGACGACCCAAACCAATATCAGATCGAGACGGCGCTCCAGCACGGCTACTATGTGGCCGCGCGTAAGGCGCTCCTCGAGATGCAGCCGGACGCGCTGATCGACCTGGTGAAGAACGCCGGCCTCCGCGGACGCGGCGGCGCCGGCGCTCCATGCGGGATGAAGTGGAGCTTCATGCCGAAGGAGCCGACCCCGCAGCGCCCCAATTACCTCATCTGCAACTGCGATGAGTCCGAGCCCGGCACGTTCAACAACCGGGAGCTGATCGAGAAGGATCCGCACCAGCTCATCGAGGGGATGATCATCTCGGCGTATGCGCTCCGCGTGCGCACGATGTTCATCTACTGCCGCGGAGAGTTCGTCTTCGGGGCGAAGCGCCTGGCGGACGCCATCGCCGAGGCCTACCGGAAGGGCTTCCTTGGCGAGAACATTTTCGGCACGAGCTTCAGCACCGACCTCATCCTTCACCGGGGGGCCGGAGCTTACATCTGCGGCGAGGAAACCGCCCTGATGGACTCTCTGGAGGGTTACCGGGGCCACCCGCGCAGCAAGCCGCCGTTCCCGGCCGTCTCCGGCCTGTACGCCCGTCCGACGACGATCAACAACGTCGAGACACTCTGCAACCTGCCGCACCTGGTCAACAATGGGGTCGAGTGGTTCCGCTCCATGGGCACCGAGAAGAGCACGGGGACCAAGATCTTCTCCGTCTCCGGACACGTCAAGCGGCCGGGAAACTACGAGATCATCATGGGGACCCCCCTGGAAGAGCTCGTGTACGACATCGCGGGCGGCATCCGGGACGGGCATGATCTCAAGGCCGTGATCCCCGGCGGCTCCTCCATGCCGATGCTGCCCAAGGAGCAGGCGCTCAAGGCGAACATGGATTTTGAGAGCCTCCAGGCGGCCGGCTCCATGCTCGGCTCCGGCGGCTTCATGGCGTTCGACGACAGCACGGATATCGTGCAGGTCTGCGAAGTGATCGCCCGCTTCTACAAGAACGAGAGCTGCGGGAAATGCGTGCCGTGCCGGATCGGAACGGACTGGATTTACAAGATCATCCACCGCATCACGCAGGGGCAGGGCCGGCCCGAGGATATCAACCTCCTGCGCGGGGTTTGCGTGAACCTCGCCGGCGAGAAGATGATGGACAGCCGCAGCTTCTGCCCCCTGGGCGACGCGGCGGCCTGGCCCATTATCTGGGGCGGTCTCAAGCACTTCCAGAGCGAGTTTGAATACTGGATCGAGCACAAGCGTTCGCCCGTCGGGCGTGAACTGGGTCTCCCCGCGCTCGTCTAGAACAGGCTGATTCGATGGCAACGGAAACTCAAGCACCCAGCGTCCCGATGGTGACGCTCACGATCGACGGCCGGGAAGTTCAGGTCCCGAAGGGCACGAACGTCATTGAGGCGGCCCGAAAGCTCGGGATCGACATCCCGTACCTCTGTTACCACCACCAGCTCAGTGCCTACGGCGGCTGCCGGCTCTGCCTCGTCGAGGTGGAGAAGGTGCCGAAGCTGCTCGCCGCCTGCAACACCACCGTGGCGGACGGAATGGTGGTCCGGACCACCGGCGAGAAGGTGAAGTCCCAGCGGGCCGGCTCGCTCGAGTTCATCCTGCTCAACCACCCGCTCGATTGTCCCGTGTGCGACAAGGGCGGTGAATGCGAGCTCCAGAACCGGACGAACGAGCACAGCAACGCGCTGTCGCGGATGACCGAGCCGAAGGTCCACGTGGAGGACTACGACCTCGGTCCGCTCATCGTCCGGAACCAGGACCGCTGCATCATCTGCAAGCGGTGCATCAAGGTGATGGAAGAGGTGGTCGGCGAGCCGGTGCTCGAGTTCGGCCAGCGCGGCGTGACCACGGAGGTCTACACCTTCGAGCACGAGCACTTCAAGCCGGGCTTTTCCGGCAACACGATCCGAGTCTGCCCGGTCGGCGCCCTGATGAGCAAGCCGTTCCGATTCAAGGCGCGTCCGTGGGAGCTGATCAAAACGCCCAGCGTCTGCAGCCTGTGCAGCGTCGGCTGCAACCTGAGGGAAGACGTGCGGGAGAACAAGCTGCTCCGCGTGGTCGGGCTGGAAAATCCGCAGGTTAACGACGGCTGGCTGTGCGACCGGGGACAGTTTGGGTGCGACTACATCAATAGCTCCAGCCGCCTCACCACACCGCTCGTCCGCCGGGCGAACGGTCAGTTCGAGGAGACCTCCTGGGATGAGGCGCTGGCGCTGATCGCGTCGAAGCTGCGTGAGCTGCGCGGAAGCGACGCCGGATTCGGGGCCATCGGCTCGGAGCGGCTCACGAATGAGGATGCGTTCGCGCTCCAGCGGTTCACGCGCGAGGTGATGGAGTCGCCGAATATCGACCACCGCATGGGCAGCACCCGGACCGGGTACGCCGCGGGCCGCCCGCAGCCGGGTGCGATCACGTCGCTCCCGAAGGCGGACGTGGTGCTGATCCTCGGCGCGGATGTAACCGCCGAGGCGCCGGTGCTGGACCTGGTGCTCAAGCGCACCCTCCTGCCGAAGAAGATGAAGCTGGTCGTCGCGAACCCGCGGCGGACCGCACTGAACAACTGGGCCACAAGCTGGCTCCAGTACACGCCGGGACAGGAAGTCGCACTGCTGAACGCGCTCTGCAAGGCGCTGCTGGACGGCGGGCTGGTGCCGGACGGGGTCCGGAGCGAACACGGGGCCACCATCGCGGCGGTGGAGCAGGGCTTC
>CAYQDT010000625.1:0-3404 GCA_964416225.1 uncultured bacterium | reverse complement strand
ATCCGCATCCGAACCTGACCGGAGCGAAGGCGGTTGATGCCCGTTTCCCAGACCTGCGCCGCGCGCGCCCACTCCTTGCGCTCCTGATAGAAGCGGCCTGCTTCGGCGTACGCCTCGGGATTGGCCGGCGACAGCTTCAACAGCTTCTCCGCCGCCTGTGCCGCCGAGCTCTCCTGCTTCAGGATCACGTAGGCGCGCAGCCGGCCCAGCGCCGCGTCCTCGCGACTCGCCGTCGCCCGCTCCCGGTCCCCTTTCCCGGCGAAGTAGCCGGCCGCGACGTCGTCGAGGGAGGCCAGCAGCAGGCCGCTCTGCGCCTGACGCGCGCGCTGCCGTCCCCAGCGGCTCGCGGCAACCCCGTTCGCGGCGTCGACATGGAACTTCTTCAACAGGAGCGCCTTGCGGGCGTTGAACTGCTCCAAGAACAGCCGCCGGTGCGCCGCGTCGCGCGGCTCCTTGCGGGCCTGCTCGGAAAGCTGCTGCCGCACCACGGCCAGCTCCTTGTAGAAGCCCGGATCGATCTTCGGCTTGGCGGGCGTCACCTCGCGGCGCGTCTCGGAGCGAACCAGCTCCTTGGCGTCCGAAAGCTGCTGCAGCGCCGGATCCCATTTCTTCTGCGCCGCCAGTTTCGCTGCCCGCTTCCGGTAGGGCGCAATGCGCTGGGTCAGGCCGGCATCCGCCTGCGCCGCGCCCTCCGTCAGAGAGAGCATTCCCGCCAGGGAAAGCATTCCCACCAGGGAGAGCATCCCTGTCCGCTGGAACAGGGGCCGGGTCCGCTGCCGCATCCTCACTCCTCGTCTCGCTCGCATCCGCTTCCGCTTCGGTCGTGAAGTTATACGTCCATATACGTCCACCCTGCGGTTCCGGTTACCGAAGCCGGACCGGGTGGCGTGCACGGGAGCACCATGGCAGAATGGAGACAGTTCACGTCGTCAAATCGATGCCGCCTCCCACCCGAATCGGCCAGTATCGCCACCGGCCCTCTCCGGAGCTCCGGCCGGACGCGACGGGCGTGCTCCGCCCGGCGCTCACCCGCCGCCGCTTTCCGTACCGCGGGCTCGTCTTCGTGGTCGCCGGCCTGCTCGGCTCCCTCCTGTGCGCGGGAATGGCCATGCTGCTCCGCACCCAACACGTCGCGGAGGCGCTGCTGCAGCGTCTGGATGACCGGCCGCTCCCGCCCATGCCCACGTTCAACAACGTCCTGTTCGGAGCGGGGCTGCCGGAGTTGATGCTGGCATGCGGCCTCGCCGGCTGGTGGCTCTGGAGCACTCTCTGGAAGACCCGCCTTCCGCACCGGGAGCCCCCGCGCACCGTGCTGGAGAACGCGCGTGCCCTGGTTCTCTCGGCGCTGGTCCTGGGACCCCTGAGCGTGTTCGGGACGGCGTGCATCGGCATCATCGGGCTGTACCTGCGGACGGCGCCCGCAAATCAACCGTGGGCGGTGCGCCCCTTCTTCGCGCTGCTCGCCGTCCCGGCGCTGGGGAGCAGCGCGCTCGCCACGGGCCTGATTCCATTAGCGCTGACGCTGATCGGTCTCTGCTTCGGCGCCGTCACGGCGGTGGGCGTCGCCTACTTCTGGAACGAGTTTCCGGAAGAGCCGGCGCTGCGCTGACCGGAGGGCCGGACCGGTTGCGTGGCCTGACGGCGCGAGGGGATCGGGGACGGGGAGGAGCGGGAGGAGCGGGAGGATCGCGAGAATCGGGAGAATGCTGCCATGACCCTGGCCCGCAGACTGGCCGAATACGCCGCGGGAGTTCATTTCGCACACCTCGCGCCGGAGACGGTGCACGAGGTGAAGCGCCGCGTGCTCGATTCGATCGGCTGCGCGTTCGGCGCGTACGACAGCGAGGTGGCGGCGATCGTCCGGCGGGTGGCGCTGAGCGGGGAGAGCCGGCCGGGAGCGGGGATCATCGGGATCCGCCACTCCGCGCCGCCGCCGCTTGCCGCCTTCGCCAACGGCGCCATGGTGCGCTATCTCGACTACAACGACACCTATCTCTCGCGCGAGCCCGCGCATCCGAGCGACAACATTCCCGCCTGCTTCGCGGCGGCGGAGGCCTGCGGAGCGGGAGGCCGGGAGCTGATCGCCGCCATCGCGCTGGCGTACGAGGTGCAGTGCCGCCTCTGCGACGCGGCCAGCATCCGGGCGCGGGGCTGGGACCACGTCACCTACGGCTGCTTCTCCACGGCGCTGGCCGCCGGGCTCCTGCTCGGCCTGGACGCGGACCGCTTGGAGCAGGCGGTCCACCTCGCGGGCGTGAGCTCCGCGGCGCTCCGGCAGACGCGGGTGGGCCAGCTCTCCATGTGGAAGGGGTGCGCCTTCGCGAACGCGGCGCGAAACGGCGTCTTCGCGGCACTCCTGGCTCGGGAGGGGATGACCGGCCCGGAAGAGATTTTCGAGGGTCCGATGGGGTTCCAGGCCCTCGTCTCCGGACCGTTCGAGCTGGACCCGGAGAGCTGGGGCCCGCCGGCCATGATCCGCCGGACCTCCATCAAGTTCTGGCCGGCCGAATACCACTCCCAGAGCGCCATCGACGCCGCGCTGCAGCTTCGCGCGGAGCTGGGGGGCCCGCCGGACTTGCGCTCGCTCCACCTCCACAGCTTTGACGCGGCGGTGGACATCATCGGCAGCGAGCCGGAGAAGTGGGAGCCGGCCACCCGCGAGACGGCGGACCACAGCCTGCCGTATTGCGTGGCCGTGGCGCTGCTGGACGGGGAGGTCGGCCTGGCGCAGTTCAACGACCAGCGAATCCGCCATCCCGACGTCCGGAGCCTGATGCGGAAGATCACTATTGGAAGGGATGCCGGGCTCACGGCCCGCTATCCGGAAGGCATCCCGAACCGGCTGGAGCTCACCACGGTGGATGGCCGCACTCTCTCCTGCGAGGTCTCCTTCCCCCGCGGGCATCACCGCAACCCGATGACGGACGCGGAAGTCACCGCCAAGTACCGCGCCCTCTCCCTTCGCGTCCTCACGCTCCGCCAGGTGGAGGCCCTGGCGGAGCGGATCTGGCGCCTCGAGGGCGAGACCCCGGGCACGGTGCTGGCGGCGACGGTCATCGAGGAGTGAGGAGCCGCGGACGATGGGGCCGCTGAACCGTGCGGAGGGGCGCAGAGCGACCGCCGTCACCCGGGCGCGCGGAAAAAACAGAGGATTCCCCGGAATGTGATTCGCCCCTCACTACCGAAGCTATCGCCGGGATGTGGACAATAGAGACCCGGGCGCCGGCGCTGAAACGCGCGATGCGCAGCACCGGGAGTCACGGGAGGCGCTCATGCGAAGCCGTATCCGCGTGCTCGTACTCTTCTTCGCGCTGGCGTCGGCCGTCACCGGCGTCCGCGCGGCGGCGCCTCCGGAGCCGCCCAACCCCAACCCCTCCCCCGCCATGAACGCCGCACAGAGCGCC
>CAYQDT010000624.1:0-3405 GCA_964416225.1 uncultured bacterium | reverse complement strand
CAAGACCCGCGCGGCATACGCCGGCCGCTCCCGCATTTTCGGAATGTCCCGCGGCACGAGGTGTGGCCACGGCTCCATCCCGGCGGGACCCACTTCGACGGCGCTCTGCCAGCCGCCATCGTCGAACTCCGTCTCCTTCCAGCCGCGCGGCTCCCGATTGGCGTCGAACACCTCGTTGAAGCCGAGCTGGATGCTCATCCGCGGCTGCCCGCTCCCCCACGCGGCGCTCCGCTGCGCCTTCCAGTCTGCTCCCGTGTGAGCGAGGTCCCGGTCTCCGGTCCCGACCAGATCCGCGATCAATCCGCCGCGCCCCTGCATGTACTGGAAGGTGAACTCGCCGTAGTGATGGACGAGCACGGCGAGCACGTTCTTCCCCTTCCGGAGCTCCGGGGTCACGTCCCACGTGTCGTAGTAGAGCCAGCGCCGGTCCGAGCGAACCGGTCCCCGCCCGATGAACTTTCCGTTCACGAAGAGCTGGTACCGGCTGTCCGCGGTGAGGTGAACCCTAACCTCCTTCGGCACGCCGCCCAGCGTGAACGCTTTGCGGAAGTAGGTGTAGGAGTTGCGCGGCGCCGACTCGCCCGGAGTCCAGATCCACTTGCCGCTCCAGACGCGTCCGGACGGCACGACCGTGGGCGGCGGACCTCCCCCTTCCTGCGAAGGGGCTGGCGGCGCGGCGGCGGCCACCGCGAGCAGCGAAAGGACGAGCGGTAACAACTGGCGATACATGGTGGAAGGTCCGATTGCGGCACGACGTTGGGGAGTCGTTCCGGCACGCGGCGGCGCTCCCCTCCCCACGGCCGTTACATTCCCAGCAGTCACCATCCGGTCCTTCGACACGCGGCGTAGGCGTTCCGGTGGAGGCTGCGGGTGCCTGGAGAGCGTCCGCCGGCGGGGACCCGGCCGAGCGGCCTCCGCTGCAGGGCTCTCTTCACCAAAACTTTTCGAGCGATCCGCTGCTCTTGACACAACCTTTCGCCGGTCGCCGCTATCATCCGCCTGGGGCTGTATCCCTGGCCGGCAAGCAGACGTGCCGTCGGCTGATGCGCTGCGGCGGGGACCGGACAGTGCCCGCACGAGGAGGGGGCTAGATGGCCGTCGAGGATATTGGAGAATCGTGGGAAGGCAAGGGCCGGTGGGGCATCGCGCTGGGAGCCGCCCTCCTCGTCCCCGTCGCTGTACCGGTGCTGGCGCGCGTGCTCCGGCCGGCGCTCAAGGAAGCCGTGAAAGGGTACCTGGCGCTGGCGGAGCGGACCCGCGAGTGGGCGGCGGAAGGGGCGGAGCAGTGGCAGGATCTTGTCGCCGAAGCGCACGCCGAGTACCAAGCCCGGCCGAGCGACACCGCTCCATCCGCACCGACCGCCGCGTCCGCGGCGCACGGCGGGGACGGCCCCGCGGCCGAGCCGGATGGCGCCGCGTCACCCGAAGCGCCCGCCTGAATGAGCCCGCAAAACGAGCGGCGGGGTGCGCCTAGGCGGCGGTTCCGGGATCCAGGTGGTGCACCTTCTCGTGCATGGGGACGACGTTGATCCGTCCGTCCGTCTCCATCACGGCAAAGCGCACCTCCTTCAACTCCGCGCACTCCCGCTCCCGCAGTGCCTCCATCACGTCCGCCGCGGTGAACCCGATCTTGCGCAGGTGCTCCTCGACCAGATGCCCGTTATGCACCAGCAAAACCGGACCGCCCTGCACCAGGTGCCGAAGCCGCCGCGAGCGGGAGAGCACCCCGGTGAGCAGGGCGTTCGTACCCAGGAGCGTCGCGGCGGAAACAAGCCCCGCTGGGAGGGTGGTGTTGCCGGAGACCATCGCCGTCTCCACCGCACTGCCGAGCAGCAGGATGATCATCAGGTCGACCGCCGAGAGCTGGCCCAGTTGGCGCCGTCCAATCAGGCGGAGGCCCAGAATCAGCAGCAGGTAAATACAGAAGGTGTGGAGCGCGACGCGCACCAGTGCCAGGAACTCCGCGGACATCTGCACCTCGCCGGTCTTTCAACGAACCGCTTGTCGATGAATCACGCTGAATTGTGGCGAAAATGCCGGTACTCCGTCCACCTGGTGGGTACGTGCCGCACGTAAACAGGGAGCATCCCCGTGGAAAAATTTCTCCAGGACGTCTTCTCGCATCCATCCCCCACCGGGATGCTTTTGATTGCCGGTAAGACTACCGCCGTTTACCTCTTTCTCGTGCTGGGCCTCCGCCTGATGGGCAAGCGGGAACTGGGTCAGATGAACATCTACGACCTGGTGCTGATCATCGTCCTCGCCAACGCGGTCCAGAACGCGATGGTCGGGGACGACAACACGCTTGGAGGAGGCCTGGTGGCCGCCATCACCCTGCTCGTGCTGAACCGCCTCTTCATCCTGGTGATGAGCCGCTCCCGGCGCCTGGAGCACCGGATGGCGGGTGAGCCGCTCCTGATCTTGCGGGACGGGACGCTGCTGCGTGACCGGATGCGCCGGGAGGGGATCACCCGGGACCAGGTGCTCGCGGCGCTTCGCGAGCACGGGCTTTCCCGAATCGAGGACGTAGCGATGGCGGTCCTCGAGGTGGACGGCACCATCAGTGTCGTGCCCCGGGAGGAGAGCGTCGTCCGCACCCGCCGTCATTTCCGCGCGCTCCGGCTGACGTGAGGCACCGATGTTCTTCGCACCCCTTCACGTGCTCCTTGCGCTGGCCCTGCGCAGCGCCATCGTCCTGCTCGTGCTCCTCGCCGGATTCCGGGTCCTCGGGAAACGCAGCATTGCCGCGGTGAACGTCTATGACTTGGTCATGGTCGCGGCGGTCGCCAACGCCGTGCAAAATGCGATGACCCAGGGCCGCGGCGAGCTGACCGTCGGCCTGGCGTCGGCCGGAGCGCTGCTGCTGGTCGGCCGGCTGCTCACGCTGCTATTCATACGAATGCCCACCCTGCAGGACCGGCTGATCGGCACCCCCACGGTGATCATCAATAACGGACACCTCGTGAGAGCGAACATGGAGCGCGAGCGAGTGGAGGCGGACTGGGTCATGGCCACGCTCCGCAACCACGGACTGCGCGATCCGGACCAGGTGAAGCTGGCCGTGCTGGAAGTGGACGGCACCCTCAGTGTGGTCCCCTTCGAACGGCAGCGGTGAAGCGGCGGAGCCGCATCGCACCTGTCCGCCGCAGGCGCCTCGTCCCGGCTGGAAACGGCGCCGGAGGCGCCGGCGTATCTGCGGAAGGGAATGCGCGGAGAGGACGGTGAACCTCTCCTCGAGGCTGGTCGGCCGGCCGGCGCCGCCGCCGGCTGCTGCTCCCTGAATGCGGGCATGGCTGCCCGCCGCCTCCGGCCCGCACAGCCCAGAAGGAGTTCTGACTGCCATGGCGAGCGTCACGCTGAAGAAGCTGACCAAGGCGTTCAAGGAAGTTACCGCCGTCGACGCCG
>CAYQDT010000623.1:0-3405 GCA_964416225.1 uncultured bacterium | reverse complement strand
GGCAGCGGATGGAGGATTTCCTGTCCGACGCGAGCATCCTCGTGCTGGCCTCGCCCAAGTGGCACCCCGGGATCATCGGCATCGTCGCGAGCCGGATCGCCGAAACGCTCTGCCGGCCGACGATCATGGTCGCGGTTGACGAAGAGGCCGGCAGCGCGCGCGGCTCCTGCCGCAGCGTCGAAGGCTTCCACATCTTCGAAGCGCTGAATGCCTGCCGGGAGCACCTGATTCGCTGCGGCGGTCACCAGGCCGCGGCCGGCTTCGACATGGATCCCAACCAGCTGCCGGCATTCCGGGAGCTGTTGCAGGAGATCGCCGCCAGCGAGCTGGACGACGAACTACTGCAGCCGACGGTCCGCGTTGATGCGGAGGTTCCGCTGCACGAGATCGACGTGCGGCTGGCTCACGAACTCCGGCTGCTGGAGCCGTTCGGTCACGGCAACCCGGAGCCGATCCTGATGGCGCGCGGGATGCGCGTGCTCGAGCAGAAGCGGATACCGAACAAGGTCCAGCAGTCCGCGGACCATCTCAAGCTTCGCCTGGATCACCCTTTTCTGCGCGGCGGTCTCGAGGCGCTCTTCTGGCGCGCGTGGCCCCGGGCCGAGGAGTGCGGCGTGGACCAGCGAATCGACGCCTGCTTCACGCTGGAGTTGAACAGCTTCAACGGACATGAGACGGCGCAGTTGAATCTCAAGGACTTCCGCCCCGCGGACGCGGCGCTTCCGGGATAGGACGTGAGCGGCCGCGGGCGCGGCCGGATCCGGCGCCGTTTTACAGGTTGGAACGCAATCGGTACCATGAAGGTCATAATAGGTGTAACCGGGAAGCGGGGACGCGCGGCCGCACGCGGGCCCGCTTCCACCCCCGCGGCACTCCCCGGAAACCGGATGGGATGACCGAATGACCCTGGCGCTTGAGCCGAATGTGCTGGATGTTCAGCCGCTGATCGACCGCGTGCTCGCGTACATCCCGGACGCGAACACGGACCTGATTCGGCGTGCCTACATCCGCGCGGAGCAGGCGCACACGGGTCAGCTGCGAGACCAGGGCGCGCCCTACATCGAGCACCCGCTTCAGGTCGCGCACGTGCTGGCAGACCTCGGTTCGGACGCCCCGACCATTGCCGCCGGCCTGCTCCACGACGTGGTGGAAGACACCAGCATCGATTTGGAGACCATTCGCAAGGAGTTCGGCGAAGAGGTCGCCCGCCTCGTGGATGGGGTAACCAAGCTCTCGCAGACGGAGCTGAGTCGCAAGGCGCTGGAAGAAGCCCGGGCCGTGGAACCGGACGGCGCGCCGGTGAAGAAGTCCCAGGAGCGCGCGGCAAACATCCGCAAGATCTTCCTCGCCATGGCGAAGGATGTCCGCGTGATGATCATCAAGCTCGCGGACCGCCTCCATAACATGCGCACGCTGGAGGGGCTGGACCCGGCACGCCAGAAGCGGATCGCCGAGGAGACGCTGCAGATCTTCGCTCCGCTCGCCCACCGCCTCGGGATCTGGCACTTCAAGTGGCAGCTGGAAGATCTCTCCTTCAAGTACCTGGACCGGGATGAGCATGATCGCCTGGTGGAGCAGTTGGGGCGCACCCGCCGTGAGCGCGAAGACTGCGTCTCGGAGGTCCGCCGCATCCTGCACGATCGTCTGGGTGAATACGGCATCGAGGCGGAGATCCAGGGCCGGGCGAAGCATCTCTACAGCATCTGGAACAAGCTCCGGCAGCAGAAGCTGGACTTCGATGAGCTGTACGACCTGATTGCCGTGCGCGTCATCACGAACACGGTGGAGGAGTGCTACCACGTCCTCGGCATCGTCCATCAGCTCTGGCTGCCGATTCCCGGTCTGTTCTCCGACCACATCGCCCGGCCGAAGTCGAACATGTACCAGTCGCTCCACACGAAGGTCATCGGGCCGCGCGGGGAGCCGATCGAGATCCAGATCCGTACCGTGGAGATGCACCGCACCGCCGACTTCGGGATCGCGGCGCATTGGAACTACAAGGAAGGCGGACGGCCCGACCGCCGCTTCGAGGAGAAGCTGACCTGGCTTCGACAGCAGCTCTTCGACTGGCAGAGTGACTCCCCAACGGACACGGAGTTCATGCGCTCCGTGGTCGAGGACCTGTTCATCGACCAGGTGTTCGTCTTCACTCCGCGCGGGGACGTCATCGATCTGCCCGTCGGCTCCGGCCCCATCGATTTCGCGTTCCGTATTCACAGCGAGCTGGGGCTCCGGTGCGTCGGTGCACGGGTGAACGGTAGGATGGTCTCGCTGCACCACCAGTTTCGCAACGGCGACATCGTGGAGATCCTGACGCGGCCGAGCGCCCAGCCCAGCTATGACTGGCTGGGAATGGTGCGCACCAGTCACGCCAAAAGCCGGATCCGCAACTGGTTCCGGAAGCAGCGGCACTCCGAAAACGTCACCCGCGGCCGGGAGATGCTGGAGAAGGAAGCGGCCCGGCAGGGCCTGGACTCCCGGGAGATCCTGAAGCAGGAGCGCCTGGCCGAGGCAGCCCGGTTGATGAACTACCAGCACGAGCAAGACCTGCTGGCCGGCATCGGCAACGGGCACGTGGCGCCGGCCACCATTCTCAACCGTCTCAAGGCGGAGGAGCCGCCGAAGCCGCAGGTCATCACCGGCCGTCCGCCGCAGCAGGAAGCCCGGCTGCGGATCAGCATGGACGGGATGGAGGATCTGCAGATCAGCCGCGCCCACTGCTGTCTCCCGCTTCCGGGCGAGGAGGTGGTGGGTTACATCACGCGCGGCAAGGGGATCGCGATCCACCGGGACGGATGCCCGAACATCCAGAACGCCATGGTGCAGGAGCCGCACCGGGTACAGCGCGTGGACTGGAGCCACAACAGCACGGAAAAACTCGCGTGCCCGCTCCGGATCGAGACGATGGACCGGGTCGGCGTCATGGCGGAGGTCTCCTCCGCGTTCAGCGAGCGCAAGATCAACGTCGAGCAGGCTAACATCCGGACGCTTCCCAGCGGCGACGCGGTCTGGGACGTCGTGCTGGACGTCTCCAATATCGAAGAGCTCGAGACCATCATCCGCGTGGTCTCCGCCATTCCGGACGTGCTGGCCGTAACCCGCCCGACGGACGTGCCGCGGCTGCCGCAGCGCCGCTCGGCCAACCGCCCCGCCCGCAGGCAGGCTTCCGCGGCCCGCGCCAAGTAGGCGCCGCCGCCATCCGTCTCGAGAAGAGGACGCTCGTTTGGATACTACCATCTGGATCGTGATCGGGATCGCCCACCTGGTGGCGCTTGCGGATATCTGGACCTCTCGCCTCACCATCAATGCGAAGGTGCTCTGGTCCCTGACGCTCGTTTTCCTGTTCGGGGTCGGAATGGGGGCCTGGCTCCTGACCCGCCATTCCGCGCACGAGGAAGCCCGCCC
>CAYQDT010000622.1:0-3407 GCA_964416225.1 uncultured bacterium | reverse complement strand
CGCACCTCTGGATCGACTACACCCGCGCCCTCTACGACATTCTGGCCCGCGTGGCGCAGCGCCATCCCGGGGTGGAGCTGATGATCTGCTCCGGCGGCGGCGGCCGCGTGGACTACGGCGCGCTCCGGTACGGGCAGGAGTTCTGGGCCAGCGACAATACCGATCCGGTCTCCCGTGTCTTCATCCAGTGGGGCTACTCGCAGCTCTTCCCGGCCATCGCGACCGGCGCGCACGTCACCCGGATGGGGAACCGGCCGCTGAAGTTCGCCTTCGACGTGGCGATGGGCGGCTGCCTCGGCATGGACCTGAACGTCGCCCGCCTCTCTCCGGAGGAGCGGCGCTTCGCCGCGGCGGCCGTCGCGAATTACCGGGCCGTGCGGGACGTGGTGCAGCTCGGCGACCTGTACCGTCTGGAGTCGCCGTATGAAGGGGACCGGGCCTCGCTGCTGTACGTCGGCCCGGACCGGCGGCGCGCGCTGCTGCTGGTCTACCAGATGCAGGACGCGGCGGGCGCCGCCACGCCCCTCCGGCTCCAGGGTCTCGACCCGAGCCACCGGTACCGGGTCCGGGAGCTGAACCTGCCGGAGAACTCCCGCTCCACCCTGGACCTGGACGGCCGGACGGTGGACGGCGCCCTCCTGCTCCGGGAAGGCCTCACCCCGCCCACCGGGCGCCGGTACGACAGCACCGCCGTCGAGCTGACGGACGTCACGGCGAGCGCCGGGCGCTGATCCCGGGAAGGAGCCGGGAAAAAGGCGGGAGCAGCCGCGGGAAGGTGGGAAGAAGTAGGATGCGGCGCGAGGGGCGGCGAACCTTTGCGTTGTTTTGCGCCGGCTCTCGCGCCGGCCCTCGCCGGGGGACCCTGTGGGACGTCAGCGTCAGACTCCGTGGGTGATGGGCGGCATCCTGGCCGCGCTGGGCGCGCCGCTCGCCGGCTGGGCCGTGGGAGCGGCGCCCGCCGCCACCGCTCCGGCGGGCGCGGCCGGCTTCTCGCATTCCGTGCAGCCGTTCATGAAGCAGCACTGCAGCGGTTGCCACGGGAGCAAGAGCGCGGCCGCCGGGCTGAACGTGGAGCAGTTCCGGACCGCGGCTTCCCTGGTGGAGCACCGGGAGGCGTGGGAGAAGATCCTGCAGAAGCTCCAGACCGGCGAGATGCCGCCAAAGGGCTCGCCCCGCCCCGCGGAGGCGGAGCTGCAGGCGGTTGCCGGCTGGATCGACGGGGAGCTGGCGAAGGCGGAGCGGAGCGGCCCTCCGGACCCCGGGCGGCTGACGGCGCACCGCCTGAACCGCGCGGAGTACAACAACACGGTCCGGGATCTCCTGGGGGTGGACCTCAAGCCGGCGGATGATTTCCCGCAGGACGACTCCGGCTACGGCTTCGACAACATCGGCGACGTCCTCTCCCTCTCTCCCGTGCTAATGGAGCGGTACCTGGCGGCGGGCGAGCGGGTGGCGCGGACGGCGCTCTTCGGCCCGCCCGCGCTGAAGCCGACGCTGGTCCGGCTGCAGACGCCGCGCCGCGCGAAGGTCGATACGATCCACCCGCCCGCGCAGTACGATCTCTCCGGCCTGACGCTGCCGAGCGCGATGCACGCCACCTATCACTGCCCGGCGGACGGCGAGTACCGCGTGCGGATCATCGTGGCGGGGGTGCGGCCGAACGCCTCCGAGCCGCTCCGCGTGGCGCTCTGGCTGGACGGGAAGCAGGTCCGGGAGCTCCCGCTCGATCCGGAGGGTCAGGGCTCCTTCTTCGTGGAGAAGCAGGACCTCAGCGGCAAGGCCGTGGAATGCCCGCTGCGGCTCACCGCGGGCGACCACTGGATCGCGGGCTCCTTCCTGCACGTCTACGAAGGGCTCCCGCCCAGCTACGGTGGCCCGAACCCCTCCCACCGCACGCCGAAGCCGGTCGACCTGGGCTCCGGGTTCCAGCCGCCGCCCGGCGTCACGCCGGAGCAGGTGGAGCGTTTCCGGAAGCGGCTGCGGGAGCGGCTGGCCGACGCCGCCGGGAACACGCCGGTCAACAGCCTCTTCGTGAACGCGGTGGAGGTGAGCGGGCCGTTCCAGCAGGTGAAGGGCGCCGCGCCGGAGAGCCTGCGGAAGCTCTATTCCTGCGGCCACCTGCACGGCGGCCACACGGCGGCCTGCCCGCGGCGGATCCTCGGCGACTTCGTCCGGCGCGCGTTCCGACGAGCGGTGACTCCCGCGGAGGTGCAGCCGTTCCTGCGGCTCTACCAGACGGCCCGGAACGAGGGCGACTCCTTCGACGAAGGGATCTGCGTCGCGCTGCAGGGAGTGCTCGTCTCGCCGCGGTTCCTCTTCCGCCTGGAGCAGGACCCGCCGGCCGCACCGCGCCGCGCCGGAGCCCCGGCCTCCGCCGCGACCGCACCACACCCGATCAGCCAGTACGAGCTGGCCTCCCGGCTCTCCTACTTCCTCTGGAGCTCCATGCCGGATGACGCGCTCCTCCGGTGCGCGGCGGCGGGCACGCTCCGTCAGCCGGCGGTCCTCGCCGCGCAGGTGCGGCGGATGCTCCGGGACCCGAAGTCCGCCGCCCTGGTGGAGAACTTCGGCGGGCAGTGGCTGGAGCTGCGGAAGCTGGAATCGGTGAAGCCGGACCGGCAGCGCTTCCCGGACTGGGACGCATACCTCCGGATGTCGATCCGCCGCGAGACGGAGCTGTTCTTCCAGAACATCGTCCGGGAGGACCGGAGCCTCCTGGAGTTCCTGGACGGCAAGTACACCTTCCTCAACGACCGGCTCGCGGAGTTCTACGGCATCCCCGGGGTGGAGGGGCCGGAGTTCCGGAGAGTGGACCTCGCCGGCACGCCGCGGGGCGGCATCCTGACCCAGGCGAGCGTCCTCACCGTCTCCTCGTACTCCACGCGGACCTCGCCCGTGCTGCGCGGGAAGTGGATCCTGGGCAACCTGCTCAACGCGCCGCCCCCGCCTCCGCCACCGGGCGTGCCGAACCTGGACGAGGCGAAAGTGGGGCAGACCGCCTCGCTCCGCCGGCAGCTCGAGGCGCACCGCGCCAACCCGACCTGCGCCTCTTGTCACGCGCGGATGGACCCGCTGGGGTTCGCGCTCGAGAATTTCGACGCGGTCGGGGCGTTCCGCAAGCAGGACGGCGCGTTCCCGGTGGACAGCGCCGGCTCCCTGCCGGATGGGCGTACCTTCGAGGGCCCGGAGGGGCTGAAGCGGGTCCTGCTGGGTGACCGGAAGGCGTTCACCCGCTGCCTGACCCAGAAGCTCCTGACCTACGCGCTGGGCCGCGGCCTGGAGCGGTATGACACGCCGGCGGTCAACCGGATCGTGGAGCAGGTAGAAGCGCGTGACCACCGGTGGTCGGCGCTCGTCCTGGGGATTGTGCAGAGCCAGCCGTTCCAGATGCGGCGGGGAGAGAAGCG
>CAYQDT010000621.1:0-3418 GCA_964416225.1 uncultured bacterium | reverse complement strand
TCGGTGGCGAGCTCATCCCACAGACCGGAGTGATCGATGGAGGCCCGCAAGCTGTCGAGAAAGGCGGTCTGAAGGCCCTCGTCGTCGAAAAAACGTCGACCCGTGCGCGTGTAGCAGATGCCGATCCCATTTTCCTGCACCCCGAAGCGGCGGCGCGCCGAGGCGGGGTCGCGGCAAACGATCACCACGGCGCGGGAGCCCATGTGCTTCTCCTCGCACACCACCCGCGGCACACCCTGACCCCGGTAATAGGCAAAGGCTTCCGCCGGGTGCTCCAGCAGCTCCGGCAGCGCGCTCGTCTCGGTGGGGGACATGGTCGGGGGAAGGTAAATGAGCCACTTCGGGTTGACGGCGAAGCGGGTCATCACCTCGAGCGCCGCCGCGGCGTTCTCCTCGCGGATGGTCACGGTCCCGTGCAGGCGGTTGCTGATGTACCGTCGTCCCGACACCTCTTCCAGGTCGAGCACGTCATCGTGCGCCTGCTGCTGGGTCAGCGCCGGAGCGGGATCTTCGGGCGGAGGGAGCGGGCGGACCGGCTCGTAGTAAGTCCGCCGGGCCCGGACCGCCACCAGCTCCTTTTCCGGGTAGCGGAGCGCCGTGAGGGAGCCGCCGAAAACACAGCCGGTGTCGATGCAGAGGGTTCCGTTCAGCCACTCCGGCCGGGGCACGGGGGTATGCCCGTACACCACCACCGCCGGCCCGCGGTAGTCGGCGGCCCAGTTGTACCGGACCGGAAGCCCGAACTCGTCCGTCTCGCCTGTGTTCTCGCCATAAAGCGCGAAGTCCCGCACCCGTGCGGAAGAACGGCCCTGCAGCGCGGCCGGCAGCCCGGCGTGGGCCACCACCAGCTTCCCGCCATCCAGCACGTAGTGGCTTACCAACCCGTTGATAAAGTCGGCCGCGTCACGGCGAAACGACTCCGGCTCATCCGCAAGCTGCCGGATCGACTCCTGCAGTCCGTGAGTCTCCCGGACGTCCCGTCCGCGGAGCCAGCGGAGCAGCTTCGCATCATGGTTGCCCGGCACGCAGAGCGCCACCCCGTCCCCCACGGCGCGCATGACCAGGCGCAGGACATCCGGCACCCGCGGCCCGCGGTCCGCCAGGTCACCGAGGAACACCAGCTTCCGCCCCTCCGGCGGCCGCACCCGAAACGAGTGGAGACCCCCGTCGGTGGAGGCGTCGACGGCGTACCCCAGCCGGTCGAGCAGCTCGAGCAGCTCGTCAAAGCAGCCATGGACGTCGCCGATCAGGTCGAAGGGACCGGAGTCCGCCTTCCGGTTCGTCCAGAGAGGCGTGCGCTCGAAGCGCGCCTGATCCACTTCCTCCGGCGTGGAGAGGACGTGCACCTGCCGGAAACCCTCGCGCTGAAGCTCCCGCAGCGAGCGCCGGAGCTGGCTCGACTGGCTGCGGATGACGTGCGCGCCGAACGAGCGATCCGGCCGCTCCCGGTTGCGTGCGGCGCACACACTCTCCGGCAGGTTCAGCACCACCGCAATCGGAAGGACGTGCTGTTCCCGCGCCAGCTCGAGGAGCGGCTTCCGCGCCTCGGCCTGCACGTTCGTCGCGTCGATCACCGTCAGCCGCCCGCGCGCCAGCCGCTTCGCCGCGACGAAGTGGAGCGCGGCAAAGGCATCACGCGTCGCTTCCTGGTCCTGCTCATCATCGGAGACCAGGCCGCGGAAAAAGTCGGAGGAGAGGACCTCGGTGGGCGCGAAGTGGCGCGCCGCGAACGTCGACTTACCGCTGCCCGAGGGGCCCACGAGGACCACCAGGCAGAGCTCGGGAATGGAAAGCTGCATCAGAGGCCCGTGTCCATCGCTGTCCGAACGCGCTTCAAGAGCAGGAGGTCCGTGTATCGGCTTGCAGGGTAGCGCGGGGCGAGGCCGGCAATCTCGGCCGCGGGGACGATTCGCGGCTTCTCCGCCGGGTCGTCCTCCCGGAGGTTCACAAACCCGGCGTAGGTCTCGCGTATGAGGTCGTGCAGTGCGTCGAGCTGCCCACTCCGCGCGAGGTCGCCGGGGGCATATTCGATGATAACGGGGATCTCCGATTCCAGCAGCGTCCGCGCGCCCGAGAGCACATGCGCCTCGTGGCCCTGGGTGTCAATCCACACGAGACCCACGTCCGCGAGCGGGATCACGCCATCGCGCACCAGCGCGTCGAACGGGCGGAGCGCCACGGTGACGCACGCGTCCCCGGTCGCGGGAGCCTCCGGAGAGAGCAGACCCTGGGAGCCGGGGCTGGCACGGTTCAGTGCAAGGCGGGCGGACCCGTCCGCAGCGCCAAGCGCCAGGTTGAGCGTGCGGATTCGCGCCTCGAGGGCGTTCGCGGCGACGTTCATGCGGAGGATCCGGTGGGTCTCCGGATCCGGCTCCAGCGCGACAGCAGAGGCGAACCCCCGTTCCATCAGGGCGGAGATGCAGTTGGTGCCGAGGTTCGCGCCGACATCCACGAAGCACCGGCCGGCGAAGTCGCCATATCCGAGCCGGCGGAGGATCCGGTAGGCGGCGTCCTGCTGCTCCCGGTCGAAGTCACCGCGGAGGAACACTTCATTGCCGATTCCGTCGTCCGCGGTGCTGACCAGGTAGAGCGAGCGGCCGAGGTCCGAGGCGACGTACGGCGTGAAGTGCCGCGCCAGCAGCAGGAACAATCGCCGCTGGTATTCCCTCCGGGCGCCGCGGAAGTTGATGCCGGATTTCAGCAGCAGCTTGGCTGCCTCCAGGAGCTGGGAGGGCACGGGCTCTTCTCCGTTGGCGCGCGGCCGATCCGGCGGTGGGATGGACTCTGCCGGGGCGGTCGCGCTGCCCATTCTACCGCATCGCGCCGACTTTCCGGAGGTGCTCCTCGGAGGTCTCGGCGGGCACCAGGAGGACGTCCTCGAAGACCGCTTTCGGATCGGCCTGGCGGCGGAACCGTCCCGGTCCGACGAGGGCGTAGACATCGTATTCCCACTCCCGCGCCAGCCGGGCAACGTCTTCGAACGAGTGCCCGAACTGGCGCATCCAGATCGGGTTGTACTCGCCGTAGATCAGTGGGCGACACCGGCGGATCAGGCCCTCGGCGCCTTGCAGGAACAGGTATTCCGAGCCCTCGACGTCCGCCTTGATCAGGTGGCACTGCTCGAGCCCGCACTCCGCGGCAAATGTGTCCAGGCGAACCATGGCGGCGGACTCGGTCTTGCGCGGGCGCTCGTTCCAGTTGGCCCGCACGTACTCCCGCACCGCACCCTCCATCACCACGGCGTTGCCGGTCAACTCCTCCCCCTGATATCCGGTGAAGAGCTCGATCTCCCCCTCCCGGTCGCCGAGCGCCAGCCGCCGTGGAGCAATGACCTCCTCGAGCCGGTTGAGGCGCACCACCTCGGAAAGGCGCTCGAAGTTGGCCGGAACCGGCTCAAATGCGTGCACCCGTCCTCCAC
>CAYQDT010000620.1:0-3420 GCA_964416225.1 uncultured bacterium | reverse complement strand
GAAAGGAATTTCCGATGTTGTCAGGCTTCCTCAAGTCCCTCCGGCAGACCGCCGGTGAAGCCGTGAACCAGGCCACTCCGCTGCTCAGCCTGGGCGGAGAACCGGTGAAGGCCGTGCTCGTAGCGGCGGAAACGGACGCCGGCCAGGAGAGTGCCGCGTCGGTTGCGGCTGCCCGCTTCGTGATGACGCTGGCGCAGGTGCTGCTCGTCACCCTGGGGCTGGTGGTCGGCTTCGGTCGGCTCCGCTCCACCCCCGGCTCGCTCGTCGGCTTTGCGCTCTTCCCGATGGCGCTCGGCGTGTTCATGGTGGGGCTGCTGGTGGGCTACCTGGTGGTCCCCGCCTCGTTTCGCCAGCAGCTCCTCGCCAACCCGCGGCTGGCCGGACTGCGCGATGGGATGCGCCTGATCGGCGGCGTGCTCAGTTTCTGGCGAGTCCACCCGCGCCAGTTTCTCCGGGCTCTGCTCTGCTTTGTCCTGGGCTGGAGCGCCATGGGCCTGGAGTTCTGGGCGGTGGCCCGGGTGCTCCGGATCCCCCTGTCACCGGTGCAGGCGATTGCCCTGGAAGGCCTGATGAACAGCGTAACGATGGCCACCTTCTTCATTCCGGGTAACCTGGGAAGCCAGGAGGCGGGCATCATGTTTCTGGCCCGGCTGTTCGGTCTGGGGCCGGTTGGGGCGCTGATGGTGGTGCTGCGGCGTGGCCGTGAAGTCCTTCTGATCCTGCTGGGTCTACTCTGTCTCGCTGTATTGGGCGGCGGCGCGATGACGCGGCTGCCGGGCTTCCCCGCGCCCGCGGTAGGGAGCGAACGTTCTTGACGCCGCCTTTCCTCTTCACCTGCGCAGAAGGTGTGCTTGCCGGGCTGACGCTGGTTGGCACAGCGTACCACGTGGCGAGCGCCGCCGCCGCCGCGCGCTTCGCGCGGACCTCGGTGCCGGTCGCGAAGTCCGTCCCGCCGGTCTCCATCCTCAAGCCGATCCGCGGCGTCGACGCGGACGCGTATGAGAACTTCGCCTCCTTTTGCCGCCAGGATTACCCGTCGTACGAGATCGTGTTCGGTGTTCAGGACGCGGAAGATCCCGCGGTGCAGCTCGTCCGCCGGCTCCAGAACGATTTTCCGGGAACGCAGATCCGGCTGGTCATTTCATCCCATCGGATCGGACCGAACCTGAAGGTTTGCAATCTCCACAACATCCTGGAGGAGGCGGCTCACGAGCTGGTGCTCATCAGCGACAGCGACATGCGGGTGCGTCCGGGCTACCTTCGGGAGATCGTGTCATATTTCAGCGATCCGGGCGTCGGGCTGGTGACCTCGCCCTATGCGGGCTCCGGCGCGGATACCGCTTCGGCCGGGCTGGAGGCGCTGGGCATCGGGACCGACTTCTTCCCCGGAGTAGCCGTCGCCACACAGTTCGGCACCACCGCCTTTGCACTGGGGTCTACCCTGGCACTCCGAAAGCAAACGCTGGAGAGGATCGGGGGGACGCGCGGCCTGGCCGAATACCTGGCGGACGACTTCCAGATCGGCTGCCGGGTGGCGGGGGCGGGGCACCGCGTGGTGCTGTCGCGCTATGTGGTGGAGACCATCCTCCCCAACGCGGGCTTCTGGGAGATGTACACCCGCCGGCTTCGGTGGATGCGGACGGCGCGGGTGTGCCAGCCGGCCGGCTTCGCGGGCAGCATCATCACGCATTCGACGGTCTGGGCCCTGCTGCTGCTTGCCGTGATCCTGATCAATCTGGCGTTGACCGGCACGGTCAGCGCCTGGGCCGTGGCGCCGCTGCTGCTGCAGCAGACGGTCCGCTGGAGTACGGCCTACTGGAACGGAGTACAGGTGCTGGGATCCCGGAGCGTGCGCCGGTGGCTGCACTTGCTGCTCGTCAGTGATGTTCTGAACTTCCTCCTCTGGCTGGGAAGCTGGCGCAATACCGTCCGCTGGCGCGGCGACAACTACCGCCTGACGGTGGGGGGACGCATGGTCCGCGTGGATGAAGAGCGCCAGCCGCCCTCCGGCGGGCGAATGGGGGAAGTGCCGCCCAATTAGGGCGTAGGCGCACCGCCCACCTGCCGCGGAGCTCCGCGAAGAGCTTGGAACCCCGAAGCGCGTGCAATCCGTAACTATCCGGCGCGTGCACGACCGATATATAATCTAGCGACGCACCCCTCCCGTCCCGGATTGGTCTTGTCCAATGCGCATACCGACGCGGGAGCGCGGACAAGACCTGTGGATCGAGACCTCATGAAGAAAACCCTGTTCCTGAACCCGCCCTCGTTCGAAGGCTTCGACGGCGGCGCGGGCTCCCGGTACCAGGCGCGGCGAGAAGTCCGAAGCTTCTGGTATCCCACGTGGCTGGCGCAGCCGGCGGCGTGCGTGCCCGGCAGCAAGCTGATCGACGCGCCGCCGCACGACGTCACCGTGGATGACGTGGTGCGCCAGGCGAGCGGCTATGATCTCTCCGTGATCTATACCAGCACGCCGTCCTTCGACAACGACCTCGCGGTGGCCGAGACGCTCAAGCGCCAGTATCCCGGAATGATGATCGGAATGGTGGGCGCGCACACGGCCGTACGGCCGGCGGAGAGTCTGGAGCGCGGCCGCGGGATCATCGAGTTCGTCGCCCGCAAAGAGTTCGACTACACGATCCGCGAGATCGCCGAGGGACGCCCGTTCAGCGAAGTGGACGGAATCAGCTACCTGGATGAGAATGGGCAGGTGGTCCACAACCCGGAGCGCGCCATCATCGAGAACATGGATGAGCTCCCGTTCGTGGTGGACGTCTACAAGCGGGACCTGCAGCCGGAGCGGTATGCCATCGGCTACCTTCAGCAGCCGTACCTCTCCTTCTACACGGGACGCGGTTGTCCGGCCCAGTGCACCTTCTGCCTCTGGCCGCAGACCATCGGCGGGCACCGCTATCGCACGCGCAGCCCCGAGAGCGTCTTCGAGGAGATCAAGCTGGCGCAGAAGCTCTTCCCGCAGGTGAAGGAGTTCTTTTTCGACGACGACACCTTCACGGCCGATCGCCCGCGGGCCGAGGCGATCGCGAAGCTGCTGGGAACGCTCGGGATCACCTGGAGCTGCAACAGCCGCGCGAACGTCCCGTACGACACCCTCAAGGTGATGAAGGACAATGGGCTCCGGCTGCTCCTCACCGGGTTTGAGAGCGGGAACGATCGGATCCTGCGCAACATCAAGAAGGGCGTCACCACGGAGCGCGCGCGCCGCTACATGGCGGACTGCAAGAAGCTGGGCATCCTGGTCCACGGCACCTTCATTCTGGGCCTGCCGGGAGAGACGCCGGACACGATTCAGGAGACGATGCAGTTCGCGATGGATATCGACCCATACAGCATCCAGGTCTCTCTGGCCGCGCCGTACCCGGGCACGGAGCTGTATGACCAGGCGCAGAAGAACGGGTGGCT
>CAYQDT010000619.1:2800-3420 GCA_964416225.1 uncultured bacterium | reverse complement strand
CACCATCCCGGTGGTGATGGTGTTCCGCGGCAGGTTCAGCAGCGGCGCCCAGGCAGCCCACGGGCCCCCAGGCTGGAACCACGCGCCGAGGATCACCATCAGGACCATCAGCTCCACGCCAATGTCCGAGGCCTCCGCGACCTTCCCCTTCCGGAAGCGGTACATGTAGAGGCCCATGAAGAGCGCGATGGGGATGGAGGAGACCACGGTGAAGGTGCCCCACGCGCTTTCCGAGAGGGCGTTCACCACCACGAAGCCGAGCACGGCTAGCGCAACCACCACGATGAAGAGGATCGCCAGCATCGCGACCAGCCCACTTGCCGGGCTGATCTCCGTGCGGGCGATCTCGGCCAGTGAGCGTCCGTTCCGGCGAATGGAGGCGGCCAGGATGATGAAGTCCTGGACGGCGCCGGCCAGGCAAACCCCGAACACCAGCCAGATCATTCCGGGAAGGTAGCCGAACTGGGCGGCCAGCACCGGTCCGATGAGCGGGCCCGCCCCGGCAATCGCCGCGAAGTGATGCCCCCAGAGCACCCAGCGGTTGGTCGGATGGTAGTTCTGCCCATCGTTCAGGCGGTGGGCGGGAGTGGGGCGGGAGTCATCCAGCGCCGCGACCCTGG
>CAYQDT010000619.1:0-2790 GCA_964416225.1 uncultured bacterium | reverse complement strand
GGAATGCGCTGTAGTAACGGTAGAAGATGGCGTAGACGCCGAGTGCGCCCAGCATGAGCCAGAAAGCATTGATTCGCATTGAGGGTCCCCTTCAGTCCGGCGTTACATTCGCGCCTGCAGGCGTGGATTCCTGATCCGCGGGCCAGCCCATCTTTCGCCGGCACCCGGCCGCCGCCGCGGGTGGCCCGCCGCGCAAGCGGCACGGCGCGGTCGGCGGCAGGTGCGCACCCCCGCCGCGTCGCACTTAAGCGGGTATGAAGCGCGTGATTTGCATCAGTGGTGACGCGGCCTGTGGAAAAACCACGGCCGCCAAGAAAGTCCAGGAGCAGCTTCCCGGCTGGCGGATCGTCAGTACCGGCGGGCGCTTCCGTGAATACTGCATGGAGCATGGGATCGACCCGCAGCAGATCTCACACCTGGGCGACGACTTCCACCGGCGGCTCGACCAGGACATGCAGCGGATGCTGGAGACGCAGCAGCAACTAATCGCGGAGGCGCGCCTCGTCGGCTACCTGGCCCGGGACCTGGAGGATGCGCTGCGGGTCTTTTGCGCCTGCCCGCTGGAAGTGCGGGCCCGGCGCGTGCTGGCCCGGGAGCCCGGCTTCACCTATGAGCAGGCACGGGCCCGGATCCAGGAGCGGGACGAGGCGGACACCGCCAACCTCCGGCACCTGTATGACGTCGATTACCACGATCCCGGCTACTACCACCTGGTCCTGGATACCAGCGTCCTGACCCCCGACGCCGTGGCGGCGGCCATCCTGGATGCGGCCCGCTGAGCAGCAGCCCGCTGAGCGGCGGCCGGGCCGCGGCTCAACCGCAATTCAACATCGGGGCGGCGTAACAGGCCGCCCCGTTTTCGTGTCTTTCGTGTCAGTAGCGGGACACGGCGGCGAGCCGTGGCGTCGGCGCCGTGACGGGAGTGAGGGTGCGCGTGCGGTTGGGCAAGCTGGGTAGACAATCGGCCGGGACCTGGCTCCTGGGCACGGCACTGGTTGCCGGAGCACTCGGCTCCGTGGCCATGGCTTTTCAGGGTGAGGCGAAGCCCGCCGCCGCGGCGGACCCCAAAAAGGACGCGGACCTGCCGCCGAACATCCGGTCGGCCCCGTTTGAGATCCGGGACGGTTATCGCCGCTTCGTCAAGCGCTGCACCACCTGCCATGATCAGAAGCGCGTGAACGAAGCGAAAAAGTCGCTGTTCGAATGGCAGGGCACCATCGGGGCCATGTCCTTCAAGAAGGGCGCGGACATCCCGCTGGAGGACCGCCAGCCGATCTTCATCTACCTCTCCTACCTGAACGGCGTCCAGTCCGCGCCGCAGCAGCGGGAAGAGTACCTCGCATTCCTGGTGAAGTGCGAAAACTGCCACGGCATCACCCTCGTCTACAAAGACAAGAAGCCGCTGAAAGACTGGCCCAACATCATCCACCGGATGGCGGGCAAGAACCGCGCCAACATCACCCCGGACGACGAGAAGAAGATCCAGGCGTACATCGACCGGATGTACCCCGACGTCTTCGGCGCGGAGTAGCGCCGGTCGCCCGACCGGCGGCGTCTCTCCCGAGCCGGCCCGCAGCCGGCGAAGGAATGGGAGCGCTCGCCCGCGGAACAGCATGGCAGTCCCGCGACCGGCCGGACTCCGCGCCGGCGGCCCGGCCCGGCAATCTCTCGAATGGCCCGACCATGTCCCGCAAAGCTCTCCTCGTTCTCGTCCCCGCGCTCCTGGCGATCACGTCCCTCCGGCTGACCGTGCACGCGGACAGCCCGAAGGCACGCACCGGCAAGGGCATTCGCGCGCTGCTGGTCATCGGCGGCTGCTGTCACGACTATGCGCGTCAGCAGGAGATCCTCACCCGCGGCATCTCCGAGCGTGCCGACGTGGACTGGACGATCGCCTACGACCCCGATACGAGCACCCGGCACCTGAACCCCGTCTATAGCCGTCCGGACTGGGCGAAGGGCTTTGAGGTGGTGGTGCACGACGAGTGCTCCGCGGACGTCAAGGATCTGACGGAGATCGACCGGATCCTGGCGCCGCATCGGGACGGCGTTCCAGCCGTGGTGCTCCACTGCGGGATGCATTGCTACCGCAGCGAGGGCTGGCCGAACGCCGTCACGCCCTGGTTCGAGTTCACCGGCCTCCAGACGACGGGGCACGGGGCGCAGCTCCCGATTGCCGTCCGGTTTACCGACCGCCGGAACCCCATCACGCGCGGCCTGGCCGACTGGACCACGGTCAACGAGGAGCTGTACAACAACATCACCGGCCAGGTGCTGGACACCGCACAGCCGCTGGCGCGCGGCCGGCAGACGGCGCGCGGAAAGGACGGCACGGAGAGCACCGCCGACAACGTGGTCGTCTGGACGAACCGGTATCGGGGCAAGACGCGCGTGTTCGCGACCACCCTCGGCCATAACAACGACACGGTGGGCGATGGTCGCTACCTGGACCTGGTAACGCGGGGCCTGCTCTGGTCCGTGGGTAAGCTGGACAGCCGGCACCTCAAGGCCGCGCCCCGGGCCGCCGCGCCGGCTCCTACCGCGCAGCAGGCTGCGAGCTGCGCCGCCTGTCCCTGACGGATCCGCATTCGGACGCGGCGATTGGAGAGCGGGTACCGATGCGCCGCACAGCCCCGCCCGGATGCGGCGCCCCGGATGACCGGACCGCCCCGCTTCCGCCCGTGCTCCTGCGGCGCCCCGGCGGCGGGAACGGGCCCCCTACCGCCGCACTCCGAGCAGGGCCAGCTCCTCATCCGGCCGGCTCGACCTGCGGAGGCGGCGGAGCACCTC
>CAYQDT010000618.1:0-3426 GCA_964416225.1 uncultured bacterium | reverse complement strand
GATGCGCCTGGAGTTCGACGAGGCCCCCAATTCCCTGCTGGTCGACTTCCACGACCCAACCATCGCCCTGTGGCGAGCTGCCCATCCCCCGCCGGCGCCCCACACTTAATAAATATCCTTGACAAAGTCTCGCGACCGCGATACGGTTCAGCGTAGGCGGCCGGCGCGGAGCTCCCGGTCCGGCGCATGCCGCCTCCCTGTGATTTACCGGTAGCCGCCGTGAGCCGTCTCTCCCCCGTCCAACCGGTCCTGCTCGGCAGGATGAACGAGCAGCAGGTGCTGCGGGCGCTGCTCCAACACGGGCCGCTCTCGCGGGCGGAGCTTGCGCGCGTGACGGGCATCACACGGCCCACCATCTCCAAGGCGGTGGACGCGCTGCTGGGCGCCCGCTTTCTGGAGGAGCATGAGCCCGCGGCGACCTTCGGCCGGCCCGCGAAGCGGCTCGGGCTGGCGGCCCGCGACGCGCAAGTGCTCGGGGTGGTGATCGACGCCGGCATGTGCCGGGTCTGCGCGGCGGGGCTGGACGGCCAGATCGTGCCGGAGCGGAGCTGCGAGTTCCCCACCCCGGACCGCTACGACGCGCTCCTCGCGCGGATTGCCGAGAGCTCGGCGCCGCTGCTGGAACGGGAAGGGGTCGCCACGCTGGGCGTGGGGGTGAGCGTGCCCGGGCTGGTGGACTACCGCCGTGGGGAGAGCCGCCTCTCCCCGAACGTTCCGTTCACGGCCGGCCACTTCCCGGCGCGAGACCTGGAGGAGCGGCTCGGGCTGGAGTGTGTGCTGGTGCAGGAGGAGCACGGCCTCTGCCTCGCGGAGCGGAGCTTCGGGAGCGCGCGGGGTCTCGACGATTTCGCGGTGCTGGACGTCAGCACCGGCGTGGGCCTGGGCGTGATGACGGGCGGGCGGCTGCTCACGGGCCGGAGCGGCCTGGCGGGCGAGATCGGGCACGTAACCGTGGAGCGCGGGGGACGGCGGTGCGGCTGCGGCAACCGCGGCTGCCTGGAGACGGTGGCCAGCGATTCGGCACTGCTGCGGATGGCCGCGGAGCGGTTCGGCGCCGCGCTCACGCTGGACGAGGTGCGGGAGCTGGCGCGGCGGGGCGAGGCGGGGCTCGCCGAGCTGCTGGAGACGCTCTGCGATTACCTGGCCATCGGGCTGGGAGCGGTCATCAACCTCTTCAACCCCTCCGTCCTCTTCGTCCACGGCGAGCTGTTCTCGCTGGTGGAGGGGCTCTTCACGCGGGTGATCGAGCGGACCGGCCGGCATGCGCTGCGGCCCTCTTTCGCGGACTGCCGGATCGTCCAGGCGCGGGGGAGCAAGCGCCAGGGCGCGCTCGCCGCGATCATCGAACACCGCATCGATTCGCTGGTCCCGGCGGCCGTATCCGGCTACCGGGTCGCGGCGCCGGTCTGACGTCACGGCCCAGGACCGTTTGCGCTCCCCTTTGCGATCCCATAGGAGGTAACACCGTGGTTTGGGAAGAACGCTGGCATCCGCTCCGCGAGGAGTGGGTGATCGTGGCCGCGCACCGGCAGAACCGGCCGTGGATCGGCGAGACCGTCCAGGGCGGGGAGCAGGAGACGCCGGAGTACGTTCCGGACTGCTACCTCTGCCCCGGCAACCGCCGGGTGAGCGGCGCCGAGAACCCCGCCTACACCTCCACCTTCGTCTTCGACAACGATCACCCCAGCGTGGGACCGCTGGCGCCCCGGGAGCTGCCGCGGCCGGCCGGCATCCTCCGCAGCCAGCCCGCGAACGGGATCGCGCGGGTGGTCTGCTACAGCCCGCTCCACAACGTGACCCTGGCGGAGCTGGAGCCCGGGGAGATCGAGACTCTGCTCCGGGTGTGGCAGGAGCAGTACCGCGACCTCGGCGCGCGGGAGGACGTGGCCCACGTCCTGATCTTCGAGAACAAGGGGGAGGTGGTCGGCGTTTCGAACCCCCACCCGCACTGCCAGATCTACGCCACCAACTTCGTGTTCAAGTACATCGAGACGGAGGCGCGCGCCGGAGAGCGGCACCTGGCCGAGACGGGCCGCGTCCTCTTTCAGGAGATCCTGGCGGCCGAGAAGGAAGACGGGCGCCGGATCCTCTTCGAGAACGAGACGGCCATCGCGTTCGTCCCGTACTTCGCCCGTTACGCCTACGAGGTGTACGTCGCGCCGAAGGCCACCCATCCCAGCCTCGCGGAGCTCTCGCCCGCGGAGCTGCGGGACTTCGCGGAGGCGCTGAAGCGGGTGCTGGTCCAGTTCGACAATCTCTGGCGGATGCCGTTCCCGTACGTGATGGCGCTCCACCAGGCGCCGACGGACGGCCGCTCCTATCCCGGCTTCCACTTCCACATCGAGTTCCACCCGCCGCTCCGGAAGCCGAACCTCCTGAAGTACCTGGCCGGGCCGGAGATCGGCGGCGGCAGCTTCCTCTCGGACACGGCGCCGGAAGAGAAAGCGGCGGAGCTCCGGTCGCAGCCGGACGCGCATTACAAGCAAGTACCGAAGCAAGGACCGACGCAAGTACCGAAGCAAGGACACGAAAGCGAAATCCGATGAGCACCAGTCAGAGAGACGCGCGGGAGCTCCTGGAGCCGATCCGCCGCATTCATGAAGAGATCCGCGCGGCCGTGGTCGAGGCGTGCGAGGAGGCGGCACACGCCCAGTCCGCCCACCTGGCCGAGATCGCGGAAGAGGCCGAGGGCGACACCATCTACGCGGTCGACCGGATCAGCGAAGGGCGGCTGGTCGACCTGTTCGAGCGGGAAGTGGCGCCGGAGACGCCGCTGGTGCTCATCGCGGAGGGGCTGCCGGGCGGCCAGATCGTCCTGCCGCGCGGAACCCGGGAAGAGGACGCCGTCTGGCGGATCATCGTCGACCCGATCGACGGCACGCGGGGGCTGATGTACCAGAAGCGGCCGGCCTGGATCCTCACGGGCGTCGCACCGAACCGAGGCCCCGAGACGCACCTGGGCGACATCGAGCTGGCGGTCCAGACCGAGATTCCGCTGGTGAAGCAGCACCTCTGCGACGTCCTCTGGGCGGCGCGGGGCGAGGGGGCGCACGGCGAGCGGTACAACCGCCTCACGGGCGAGCGGGCCCCGCTGCCGGTGCGGCCCTCCAGCTCCCCCTCCATCGCCCACGGCTATGCGTCCGTGGTCCGGTTCTTCCCGGGAGCCCGGGAGGAGCTGGCGGCGATCGATGAGGAGATCGTCCGGGAGGCGCTGGGGCCCGTCCAGCCGGGCAAAGCCCACTGCTTCGAGGACCAGTACGCCTGCACGGGCGGCCAGCTCCACGCGCTGATGAGCGGGCAGGACCGCTTCATCGCGGATCTCCGCCCGCTCATGGAGGCCGAGCTCGGCCGGCGCGGCCTGGCGCTGGGTATCTGCTGCCACCCGTACGACCTGTGCACCGAGCTGATCGCCCGGGAGGTCGGCGT
>CAYQDT010000617.1:0-3427 GCA_964416225.1 uncultured bacterium | reverse complement strand
CACGCTGAAAGTGCCGGTCGAGACGACGGGACGGTACCGCGTCCTCGTCTACCTGACGAAGGCTGTCGATTACGGCCAGGTGGAGATGCGGCTGGACGGCCGGAAAGTGGGGAGCACCTTCGACGGCTACCACGAAGGCGTGATCCCCTCCGGTCCGGTCGATCTGGGAACGATGGAGCTGAGCAGCGGGGCGCATCGCCTGCAGTTCACCGTAACCGGAAAGAACGCCCAGGCGACCGGCTACCTCGTCGGCGTGGACGCCATTCAGTTGCAGCCGCAGCCATAGCCGCCTCCGGCCGTACTGCCCACGAGTCCGGGCCCTCCTCGCGCGAGCCGTGGCGAGGAAGGCCCGAGCTTTCGCGTCGCCGCTCTACTTGCCGCCGTGCCAGGAGGCGGTGAAGCAGTCGACCCCTTCGGGGGTCAGCCGCTTCTTCTCGCTGCCGTCCTCGTTGACTCGGTAGATGCCCCAGCCCTTGGGTGACGAGAGAGCTACGAGAAATGACTTCCCGTCCGGCGCCCACGAGGCGAAGGGGAAGGTGTTCGGGCCCCGGAGCTTCTCCAGTTTCAGATCGCTGAGAAAGATATCCCCCTTGTTCTCCAGGTCCCGGATGCAAAGCTGGGCACGGTTATCATGGGGATCGATGCTGGTATAGAGGAGGCGCGTGCCTTCCGGAGACAGCCCGTTCGCACAGGCCATCACCAGCTTGTTGTCCGCGCCCAGGAGCTCCTCGGTGGCTCCGTCCTCGAGGCGGTACCAGATGATGCTGCTCTTCTCCTCGCCCGCGTTGCGGACGGCACGAGTGAACCCGACGCGCTTCCCATCGAGGCTCCAGAACGGGAAGAAGCCCACGCTGCCCTCCGGGCTGATTTTCCGCACTCCGTTTCCTTCGGCGTCGGCGAGGTAGACCTGCGGCTCGCGTTGCCCGCTGACGTAGGCGAGCTGTTTTCCGTCCGGGCTCCAGGCGGGCAGTCCGGAGAGCTTTTCCTGGGTAGGGAGCGTTTTCAGCCCGGTGCCGTCCGCATTGATGATCTGGAGCTGGTACTCCTCGCCCTCCAGCTTCGGACCGGCCATGAACGCAATCCGCTTACCGTCCGGAGACCAGACGGGGAACAGGGAGGCGTCGGCTGTCTGACCGGCCAGCAGTTGGTCGTCTGTCCCATCCGCGTTCATGACGTGGAGCTGGTGTCTGTCCCCGTCCGTGCGACTGTAGACAATCTTCCCATGGGGCGCATCGGCAGCCCGGATACCCGCCAGGGGCATGATCGCCGCCAGCGCCAACAGCGTGAGCCATCGCATCGTTATCTCCTCCGTCGCGGCGGTCGCCGCAAAACGTCAACGTCGATAACGAGAGCCGGGTTACAGATGGTACGCGAGTGTACGGCGCGTGATCTTTTTCACAGGGGGAATTCGGTTGCCGGGCTGCCGGAGAGGAGGACGGAGTGGGGCCTGCTGGCGGCAATTCCTGGGAATTCCCACTCCGTACGCCTATTTGCTGTGGGCCGGATTGTGCGTGTGCGGCTTCTTGCCGAGCTCTCGCCAGTTCCGCTCCTCAACGTGGATGCCGTAGTGCTCGGCAGCCTTGCGGATATTGGCGAACGCCTGATCCCGCTCCTCATCCGAAACGCTCTCAACCTGGTCGAAGCGCGCGAGGGCATTTTTCACGTGGGAAGCATCGGTGAGTGGCTCCTTGCGCTGTTTCGGGAAGGCGAAGACACTCTCCGGCAGATCCTCACGCTCAGTAAGCTCGCCGTGTTTCGTGTGGGGCTTCCAGGTTGTACTCATCGCGGCACCTCCGTGTCGGCTATACCCGGAACCTCGTGAGTTCTCACACCCGGGAGCACCCGGAGGGCGGCTAGCGGATCCAGCGGGCCAGGTGCTCGCGGCTCCGTGCGAGGCCGTCCGCCTGGAGCGGCCAGGTTTCGTGGTACCGGTAGTCCTCCAATTCCACGCTCACGACGCCGTTGAAGCCGAAGTCTTCGAGCCGTCCGATGAGCCGTCCCCAATCCACCACCCCTTCGCCGGGGATGGTGTAGCGCCACCAGCTTTCTCCGAAGGCAACGGGTTGGCGGAACGTGGGGCTGACGCGACCGTGCTCGTACGTGCGCTCTTCGTCGAAGTCCGTATCCTTTCCGTGCACATGAATGACCCGGTCACCGAACTCATCGAGGGCGCGGCGCCAGTCGATGCCGAGGCGGACCAGGTGCGACGGATCGAAGTTCAGACCGAACGCCTTCGACGGCACCGCCGCAAACATGGCGCGCCACATCTCCGGCGTGCAGCCGAGTGCCGGATAGTAGGGCGCGGGACCGGGCCACCCTTCCATCGCAATCCGCACGCCCTTCTCCTCCGCGAACTGCGCGACCTGCGGAAACGTTTCCTTCCAGACCTCGAAGCTCTCGCGGCGCTTCCGCGTCGGGTCCTCCGGGAAGAAGACGCAGAACATGCGGTTGCACCCTGCCTCCGCTGTTTGCGAGACCGCCGCCCGGGCAGCCTCCACCCCGGCGGCCTGCTTCGCAGGATCCGGGCTCAGGAGGTCTCGGGTTCCCGGGAGATCGATGGTCCCGATCTCCAGACCGGCACTTCGCGCGGTCTTTATCTGCTCCGCATCCGCGCTGGCGAGGTCGATGGAGCCGAAGCCGGCCCTGGTCGCCCACTGGCACAGCTCCTCGAACGAAATCTCCCGGGCCTTTCCGGGAATGCGAAAGCCAATCTTCACCTGTTACTCTCCTCGTTCCACTTGCCCGCGGCAGCCTGCCCCGCGCGGCGGCGATCGATGAACTCACCGGCGGAGCGGTCTCCGCGGGTTCTACGCTGTGGACGGTTTCCCTCGGGTGCTTCCACGTCGTGGAGCCTCGAGCCAGCCTCGCGGCGTACGCTCCCTCGTTCGCTCCGTCTCCCGCCGAGTCCCCCTGGATGTGTCAGGGTCTCCTGGTGAGTGTTCCCGGCTCGCTGCGGCCCGGGCCGATCTCACCCGCTTCCAGCAGTGCGAGGAAGGCGGAGTCATCCGATGTGAGCGGCAGATCAACCCGGCCGCGGCGGCGGCTCGACTCGTAGGTCGCGAAAATCACTTCCGTGCAGCGCACCGCCTTGTGACTGCTCAGCTCCGGCACCTCTCCCGTGTCCAGGCAGCGGACCAGGTCCGCCACCGCGCGGTCAATCGCAGCATCGCCGTGCAGGCCCTCGCCCGTTTCGTAGCCGCGGCAGTCAGCATCGCCCCGGCCGCGGACCCGCACGTGCGGCTCGGTGTCGTGGAGCTCGATCGTTCCCTCCGTCCCGACGAGGCGGTTCTGGCAGCCGAGATCACGATCGAACCCCGTAAACAGCAGTCCCCGGACTCCATTGGAGAACTTGACCTGACAGAGCCCCTGGTTCTCCAGCGGCAGCCCGAAGACCGACTTTTCCTCACGGCAGTCGATCTGGCCGAGC
>CAYQDT010000616.1:0-3433 GCA_964416225.1 uncultured bacterium | reverse complement strand
CTTCCTGCGGTTGTCGGGAACCCCCGGCAAAAACTACCGCGCACGGCGACCCGGCCTCGGCGGACCCAGAGGCGAGGCGCCGGCGGGCCGCCGCAGGGGAGGCCGTTGCCCGGCGAGCGGTACCCGTCCCGGCCACACCGCCGGTTTCGGTGAGCAACCGGCGTCCCCCGGCGCATCCGCCCCTTATGTTCCGGGAATGGCGTCCGCGCCGCCGCGTCCGTCCGCTCCTGGGCTCGCACCGGACGCTTACGGGCCGGCAATCGGCGACCAGGGGGCCTGGGAGTCAGCAAGGGAGAGTTGGTTCGGGGCGGGCTGCGCCGCTGACCGAGCGAGTGCCGGCGCGGTCGTCGGCTGGAGGCCGGCGGTGCCTCCCGGAACCGCTCGATTCGCCTGCGTTCAGTGGTGATCACGCTCGCCGCGTGTGAATGCATGGCCCGTTGCGGGAACACTGGGGGTAGCCACGTAACGCCGTCGGGAGGAACCCATGCGTGGACGAAGACCAACGACCGGAGTGCGCGGCGGGCATCTGAATCGCCGGCGGAAAACGCCGGGATTCACCCTTGTCGAGCTCCTGGTCGTCATCGGGATCGTGGGAGTACTGTCGGGGATCCTCTTCCCTACCCTGGTGCAGGTACGGGAAGCGGCACGTAAGACCAGCTGCACCTGCAATCTGCGGCAGCTTGGCGCCGCGCTGCAGCTCTACACCAGCGATTGGGATGATCACTGGCCCGGCATCTGGAACGGAGAATGGAACACCCGGGTCGGAAAACAGCGCAACTGGGCCGCCGCCCTTCAGCCCTACGTCGCGAACCGCCGCGTCTACAAATGTCCGAGCGATCCCGTCGACGAGGTTGCCTGCAGCTACAACGCCAACCTCTGGCTGCACAACCGGGCCGCCTCCACGATCCTCGCGCCATCGGAGTGCGTGGCGTTGATGGACGGCTACACCGGCGAGGGGGAAGAGTACGATCCGAACGAGGAGTACGCGGACCCCAACAGCCAGCAGAGTGTCCAGCAGTGCTCGCTCTACGGCCTGAACGCCGACTACACGATCTGGAACGTGGCGAGCCGCGCCACCCGCCCGGATAAGGGGCTTCCGCGCCACCGCTGCGCGGACAACCTGCTGTTCGCGGACGGGCACCTCCACAGCAGTCGCGCGCTGCGGCAATGGGGCGACCCCGGAGCTCTCCGTGCGCTGGAAAGCGCCCTCCCCTTCTCCATCACCGTCTACCAGACCGGGGGCGCCTGGCAGAACCGGTGAGCTGCCGCGCTCAACGCGCCCTGGGGCTTCCCGTGTCGCTCGGGTCTTCGGTCCCTCCGGGCGGCGTCCGGTCCGATCGCGGAACCTGATCGCACGCCACCGGAGGGTGGAACGCCCGGTGCCACCAGCGGCGAGCCCCCGCGGTCATCGCGGGACCGAAGGCGGCCACCGCGCTCAGCGCCAGCGCGAGCAGGACGGCCAGCACCGCCACTGCCACGCGCGGCCGGGGCGGAATCGGTATCCGGGCGGGTCCGGCCGGGGTGCGGCTGCGGACCGGCTCCTCCGCGAGTATCCGGCTCGCCACCGCCGCCCGCAGCCCTTCGAGAGCCGGGTCCTGCCCCGGCTCTTCCGCCAGGACGCCGCGCCAGAGGTGGCGCTCGCAGCTCCAGCCCTCCCAGCGCAGGCGGCACGAGGGGCAGCGCCGCAGGTGAACCCCCACGACCAGCCGGGAGAGACCCGACAGCTCGTCATGAGCGTGCAGGAACAGGAGATCCCTGATCCCGGAACAGATCATCTCGGTTCCTCGCTCTGCACCAGAGGCGGAGCTGTCGTCTCGGTGGTCAGGATCACCCGCAGGCGCCTGTGGCTCTGAACGAACCAGTACTTGATGGTCGAGAGGTTGACGCCCAGTAACTGGGAGATCTCACGCAGGTTCAGCTCGGCATAATAATAGAGCTCCAGCACCTCCCGCCACGACTCCGGCAGCGTGACCAGCGCGTGCCGCAGCTCCAGCCGGTCCAGCACCGCCGTCCACTCCCGGCTGCCGCCGTCACCGCGAATGCCGCTGCCGGCCTGGCTCTCCTGCAGATCCGCTTCGGTGTGCATCCGGGCGCTCCGATTGCGTCGGGTGGCGTTCGCGGAGAGCTTGAGGCTGATACCCAGCAGCCAGGTCTTGAACTGACAGCGGCCGCTGAAATTCGGCAAGCCGTGCCAGGCCGCGACAAACGTGTCCTGCGCGATATCGTGCGGGTCCAGATCCAGACTGACGCGGGCGCGCAGGAAACGCAGCAGCGCCGCCTGGTGCCTGCAGACGAGCGTGTCGAAGGCGTGGACATCCCCGGCACGCGCCGCCGACACGAGCCTTGAATCCGGGTCCGACTTCTGACAGAGGAACGGCAACAAGCGCACGGTCTCCGGACTCGGGCTGGGCCGCACGAAGTTCTTTCAAACCTTAGTGGTACCCGGTGCCGCTATCGGTTGAACGGTCTGCGCCCGTTGTCCGTGCGGCTTTTCCGGATCGGAAGAAAAGCCGCGCGGAGAGGCCCGGCGGCGCGGCGCCCGTCCGGATTTCGTCCCGGTATGACCGCGCCTGTCGCGGGCGCGGTGCGGCTGAGCGCGCCGGAGCTCGGCCGTCTTCGGGGACTTGCGGCGCTCCGCGCCTCAGCGGGATGGCAACGGTTGGAGGGTCAGCGTCGTCCTGCTTCCCCCGAGCGGGAGGGTGACGGCGCCCGCGTCCAGCGGCAGCGCGCCTTCCACCGCATAGCGCCGCATTCCGGGGACCGGGGTCTCCCAACGGAAGCGGGCGCGGGGGGTGTCCGGCGCCGCGGGGGAGAGCGTGACGCGCACGATGCCGGTTCGCGGCTGGTAGGAGACGGTGTCGAAGGTTCCGGCGTCGAGGGTCAGGAACAGCCCCGCCGGGGCCAGGTAGACCCGCTGGCGGAACGAGTCGCGGGGCCGTATCACCACCCAGCCCCGGCGCCGCTCGAGGTCGCCGCCGAACGCCTGCCACCCGTAGTCGCGCGTCGCCACCACGTACGTTCCGGTGTTGAAAGCGTGACCGAAGAAGTTCGGGCCGTAGTCGCCGGAGTAGGAGTCCCATTTCAGCGTGGAGGGGAACGAGTGGAACGCGGCGGAGGCAAAGCCCTCCCGGTCGATGTTGGAGAGCGCGCCCATCATGCCCCCATAGCCGACGCGCAGGAGGTAGAGGTCGTCCGGGTGCTGCCGGAACTCCGTCAGCAGCGTGATGGCGTTCAATCCGGAGCCGTAGTGATGGAGCTGGCGCTCGATCCGGGGTAGCTTCCCGCCGTACAGGAAGTCCCAGTAGCGCCGGGCGCTGCCGTTGTAGCCCCAGGCTCCGATTTCCTCGAGGATCTTTTCGCGCCTGCGAATAATCTCGAGCGCGCCCTGTCCCGTCACCGCCTCGATTCGCCGCACTCCCGCCGCGACGCCCGA
>CAYQDT010000615.1:0-3434 GCA_964416225.1 uncultured bacterium | reverse complement strand
CCGTTTCGCCGGATCCATCGCGAAGCGACCTAAGTCGGAATCTCTCAACACAATTCTCGGCGGCGCGGGGCGTGCTCCCGCTCGTGAGCGGCACCCAACATTGCTTACGCACAGTGGGCCCGTGCAGAGTTTCGCGCACCCGACAGCCGCCGCGGCGCGGCACTCCCGGTCCGGGTGGACGGCGCCCCACGCGCGAAGCGGCGGTCCATTCGCGTCCCGGACCCCGCCCGTCCGTGCCGCACCGAGAGCAGAGCGCCGCCCGGAAGCAGGCAACCGGGCGTCCGGCGCAAACCAGGTTTACGGTCAAGCGCTTTCCGGTATGACCGGCCAGGCACCGGCGCCACTGGGGAGAGGCGTCGGTGCCCAACCCACCGCGGTCCAATGGACCGCGGTGGTTTTCCCAAACCTGCGCCGAATTTATGCGTTCCTCGGCGCCGGGCAGGAGTCTCCGTCCCCCCTCCCGAAATCCCCTGCGACTTCGTCGGCCTGCCTTCCGGCGTCCGCCGACGGCAGTTTCGGATCGCCGTTTCCGCGTGCGCAGCGGCCACCATTCGCGGCGTAAGAGGGCGTTTTAGCGCGGTCCGGGAGCGGGATGTTTCCCGGCCCGCCTCCGCCGACCGTTTCACGGGACTTCAACAGCAGGTGAAGTCCGTCCCTGCCGGTGCCGAGCCCCGGCCGCGCCTGGCGGTGACCCGGGCGGGAACGGGAGGGCGGAAAGGACACACGCGCGGCTACCGCGAGGCGAATGCGGCAGCGGTCGGCGCGCTGACGCTCGACCGGAAGGCGGACGAGGCGCAGGGGCGGCCGCGCGGGGCGGCTGGGCCGTTCGCCACCGAGGTATTGTTGGGCGTGCTGTTGGGCGCGCGGTAGCCCGCCGCGGGACGGCGGGTCTGGAGGGTTACCGGTCAGCGTATGGAGCGAAGCACTCTTCTGGCGGAACAGCCTATCTCCGGCTCCGGGACACCCCCGACCCCCGTCCCCGGGCATCCGCACCCCGTGAGCGCCTGGAGCCGCGCCGCGACCGGTGCCATCCTCTGCATCCTGACCTGGGAAGCGGGAGTAGCCGCCGGAATCCAGTCACTGCCGATCCTGCGTGGACCGCATGGCCTCCCACTGGCCGCGCTGCTGGGCGCCCTGCTGGGTCTGACGGCGGCCCGGCGCCTCCTCTGGATTTTCGCCGGTCTGGTGGCCGCGGCGCTGCTGGTCATCGGCTACACGCCGGTGATGGACGCACCGATGCGCTCCCTGGTGCGCGCGGACGGCCTCCAGCCCGCCGACGCCGCGGTGGTCCTCTCTTCGGACCTGTTTCAGGACGGGTCGCTGCCGGCCGCCGCCCAGAGCCGTCTCCTCCGCGGGCGGGACGCGCTCCGCGAGGGATACGCTCGGCAGTTGGTGCTCACGCGCCTCGTCCCGCCCAAGCCCTCCGCCCTGCCGGCCGTCCGTGAGGAGATGCAGCGGCTCCGGTTCGATTTTCCGGTCGTCGAAACGCCGGAAGCCGTGACGGACACGCACGACGAGGCGCTGGCAATTGCGCGGATGTGCCGGGAGCGCAACTGGCCCCGCATCATACTCGTCAGCGATCCAAGCCACATGCGGCGCGCGGCGGCCGTGTTCGAAGGCGCGGGCGTCCCGGTGCTCTGCGCGCCCGGGTCCGCCCGGGATTACAGCCCCACTCACCTCGACTCCCCGCGGGCCCGCATCGACGCCTTCCGGGACTGGCTCCACGAGGTGGTGGGCTACCAGGTCTATCGCCTCCGCGGCTGGATTCACTGAGCCGTCGCGGGAGAAGTCGCTGCGGTGCCGGATGTGGCTGAGTGGTGTTGCGGGGCGGAGGCGCTTCGCAGCCGCTCGGACGGAGTATGCGCTTCTCCCCGGTCTCTGAAAGCAGCCGGATTCGCGCTCCGGTGCCTCCGCCGTTCGGGGTGAGGCCGCCTGAAGAGCCGGCGCGCTGCCGGACCCCGGCTGCCGCCCCTCTTTTCCCCGGTCCGGAGAGCGTGCGGCGGCGTCCGCCCCGCCTCACCAGCTGCCGCCGCCTGGCGGACAGCGCCCCCACCCGGTAATTTCCGGGGATTGTCGCCACGGGTGCTACAATTGGTGGGCCGGCTTTGAGCGCAGGAGACCGCAGACACCGTACCGTAATGGTGTCCGGAACGGATCGCGCTCCCCGAACGACCAGGTGGCGAGACGAGCCACGGAGCCGCCGGCCCAATCAGGAGAGTGTTCCCATGCGAATCGGACCCCAGCGTCCGGTCAATCCGGAGGCGATCACCGCGCCGCAGGGCTTCCGGGTTGAGGCGCTCATCACCGGGCTGACGTTCCCGTCGGCTATTTCCTTCGGGCCCGGTGGCGAGCTGTATCTGGCGGAAAGCGGCGGCGTGGCCGGGCAGGTCATCGCGCTGCCCCGGGTACTGCGGATCGACCCCGATTTCTCCGTGAACGAGATCGGCCGGCTCGATAACCCGATTCTCGGTCTCGTCTACCGGAACGGCGAGCTCCTCATCGGCGAGGATGCCCCCTCCCCGCGGGTCCTGCGGGTTACCGCCGAGGGCGAGGTCCAGGTAGTGGTGGACGGCCTTCCCGGCGGCGGCGATTACGGCCTGAGCGGCCTTTCGCTGGATCCTTCCGGCGCGCTGCTCTTCGGTCTGGGCACCCGCACCAACAGCGGGGTCGTCGGCCTGGATAACGTGGCGCGGGGCTGGGTGGCGCAGCATCCGGACTGGGCGGACGTTGCCGCACAGGATCTGGATCTGGCGGGCGTCAATTATGTGACCGCACAGCCGCACACGGGCGGCAGCGCGCGCGCCACCACCGGCAGCTTCAAACCGTTCGGCTATCGTTGTGAGCCGGGTGAAACGGTCCGCGGCGCGAGCCGGAGCGGGGGCGCCATCTACCGCATCGGCGTGGAAGGCGGCGAGCCGGAGCGGGTCGCCTGGGGCTTCCGCAACCCGGTCGGCGTTGGCTGTGACCCGGACGGCCGCATCTTCGCCACCGAGGGCGGCATGGAAGAGCGCGGCAGCCGGCCCATTGCAAACGCTCCGGACAACCTGTGGCAGGTGCAGCCCGGCGCCTTCTACGGCTGGCCGGACTACGCCAGCGGCATCCCGGTGACGGACCAGCGGTTCCGCCTTCCGGGCCATCCGCAGCCGCGGCGGCTGCTGGCCAAGGCGCCGCAGTCCGCGGGCGCGCCGGCCTGTACCTTTCCCTCTCGCAGCGGCGCGGCCCGCTTCGACTTCTCCACCCGCGAGGCGTTCGGCTACGTAGGCGATGCGTTCGTGGCGCTGGCGGGAGCGTGGAGTGCGCCCGCGTTCCCACCCGAGAGCGGCAGCCCGCGCGGCCACCGCGTGGTTCGAGTGGACCCGCGAACGGGCCAGGTCTCCGACTTCCTGGTCAACCGCAACGGTAACCCATCGTCCACGGGCAACACCGGCGGGCTG
>CAYQDT010000614.1:0-3440 GCA_964416225.1 uncultured bacterium | reverse complement strand
GTCATGGGTCCGGGTCTCGAACTGTGCGGGCTGCGGAAGGATGGTTCCGAGTTTCCGATTGAGGTGAGCCTGAGCCCGCAGGAGCCGACGGACGGGTTCGTGGTGGCGACCATCCGCGACGTGACGGAGGTCCGTGCCGCCGAGCGGGAGCTTCGGCGCAGCGAGGAGCTCCTGCGCACCGTGCTCGAGACCCTTCCCGTCGGGGTCTGGATTGTGGACGAGACGGGGCGAATTGTCCAGGCCAACCTGGCCAGCCGCGCGATCTGGGGTGGCGCGCGGTATGTAGGCATGCACGAGTATGACCAGTACCGTGCCTGGCGTCCGGACACGGGCCAGCCGATTCAACCCGAGGAGTGGGGGGCGGCGCGGGCCGTACGGCAGGGCGAGACCACGGTGGACGAAGTGATCGAGATCGAGGCGTTTGACGGGGTTCGTAAGACGATTCTCGTGTCCGCCTGTCCGATCCTCGGCCGGAGCGGCCAAATTTCGGGTGCGGTGGTGGTGAATGAAGACATCACCGCCTACCGCCGCACCCAGCGCGCCCTGGAGGAAAGCGAGCGCTTCAACCGCGCGATCTTTGATTCACTTCCGGCGGAGATTGCCGTCATCGATGGTAAAGGCGTGATCCGTGCGGTCAATCAGAGCTGGGAGCAGTTCGCGGGCGCTAACGGCGGCGCACCTGGGCGTACCGGAGTCGGCGTGAATTATCTGGACGTCTGCCGATCCGCAACCGGCCCCTACAGCGAGAACGCCGATCTCGTGGCGGAGGGCGTGGAGCGGGTCCTGGAGGGAACCAGCGCGCTGTTCGAGTCGGAGTATGCCTGTCCCACTCCGAGCGGCGACCTGTACTTCCTGCTTCGGGCCAGTCCCCTGGCCACACCGGAACGAGGAGTGGCGCTCTCGCACATCGACATCACCGAGCTCAAGCAGGTCGAAGCGGCACTCCGCGAAAGTGAGGAGCGGTTCCGGCTCTCCATGGAGTATGCCGCCATCGGGAAAGGGCTGGTCTCCCCGCAGGGGAAATGGCTCCGCGTGAACCGCGCCCTGACGGAGCTCCTCGGCTATTCGGAGGCGGAACTCCTGGCGACCGACTTCCAGACCATCACCCATCCCGACGACCTGGCGGCCGACCTGGACCACCTTCGGCGGCTGCTCGCGGGGGAGATTCGTGCCTATCGAGCCGTGAAGCGTTACCTGCGTAAGGACGGCCGCATCGTCTGGGTGGAGCTGAGCGTGACGCTGGTGCGCGATGCGTCCGATCGCCCGCTCTACTTCATCTCTCAGGTGCAGGATATCACCGAGCGAAAGCGGTACGAGGAGGAGCTGGCGCGGACAAACGCACTGCTGCGGGCCGTCCTTGACAGCGCCCAGTATGCCATCGTCTCCACGGATCGGGGCGGCACCATCCTTTTCTTCAACCGGGGAGCGGAGGTGCTTCTGGGCTACGAGGCGGCGGAGCTGGTTGGAAAGGCCCCAATCGAGGTCCTGCTGGACCCCGAGGAGGTCGAGCAGCGAGCGGTGGCCCTGCTTGGAGAGAGTGGCCGCAGCCGGGAAGCCCGCTTCGAGGCAGTGATCCGGGCCGCGCAATCCGGCGTCCACATCGATACCGAGTGGACCTACCGCCGCAGCAACGGTACGACCGTGCCCGTGGATCTTTCGATCACGCCGCTGCGGGACGAACGCGGAGAGGTCAGCGGTATCCTCACGATTGCGCGCGATATCTCCGAGCGGCGGGTGACCGCTGCCCAGCTCCAGCAGCAGGCCGAGCTCATTGAGCGAGCCCATGACGCCATCATTGTTCGGGGCTTCGACGGCACGATCACCTTCTGGAACCATGGCGCGGAGCGCACCTACGGCTATACGAAGGAGGAAGCGATCGGCCGGGTCAGCCACGTTTTGCTGCGCGCCCAGTTTCCCGAGACGCCGGACGCGGTGAACGCCGTGTTGCTGCGCGATGCGTTCTGGGAGGGGGAGCTGATTCACACCACCCGTTCGAGTGAGCGGATCGTCGTCACTTCACGCCAGGTGCTCCAGCGGGGGGAGCCCGGCAGGCCCGGGGCCGTTCTGGAGGTGAACCGGGACATCACCCAGCGAAAGCAGGCGGAGGAGGCGCGAGATCGACTGCTGATCAGCGAGCGGCATAAGAGCGAGCAGCTGCAGCTGGCCATCCGGGAAGCACACCACCGGATCAAGAACAACCTGCAAGCGGTCGTGGATCTGCTGTCGCTCGAGCTATCTTCCCAGGATAGCCCGGCGGCGGCCCTTGCGCTGCGCGACAGCACCCAGCGGGTTCAGGCCATCGCTCTGGTGCATGATCTCCTGTCCCAGGACCAGGACGTGGAAGTAGTGAACATGCGACACCTGTGCGGGCGCCTGGTTCCGGAAGTGCTTCTCGGCTGCGGGATCTCACCGCGTCAGGTCCAGGTGAATCTGGACGTGGCAGATCTAACACTTCCCTCGCGGAAAGCGACGGCCCTCGCGCTGGTCCTCAACGAGCTGGTTACGAACGCCGCAAAGCACGCCTTTCATCAGCGCCCGGGGCAGCTGTCGATTCGCCTGCACCCCACGGCCGACCGGCTAGCGTTCGTCGTAGCCGATGACGGTCCGGGTCTTCTACCGGAGTTCGATTTCGGGCGAGACGCGCACGTCGGCCTCCAGGTGATCCGAACGCTGGTGGAGAACACCCTGGAAGGTGAGATGAATCTTTCAAAGGGGCCTGGTCTCCGCGCGGAGTTATCGCTTCCCCGCTGAAAGGAGCCGGCAATGCACCGCGCGCGCGTGTTGATCTGCGAGGACGAGGGCCTGACCACCCTCCGTCTCCGGGCCACCCTTGGTCGTCTCGGCTACGACGTTCTCGGCGCGGCGCGGGATGGCCGCGAAGTGGTGGCGGTGGCTGCCCGGCTGCAGCCGGACGCTATCCTGATGGACATCGACATGCCGAACATGGACGGTATCGCTGCGACCCGGAGCATCATGGAAGACCATCCCACCACGATTGTGATTGTCTCCGCGTACGGCGACCGGAGGACCCTCTCCGAGGCGCTGGACGCCGGAGCCTCCGGCTACCTGGTGAAGCCCGTAACGGACGACCATCTGGAGCCCGCCATTAGCGCAGCGATCCAGCGATTCGCCGGGCGGGCGCGGTCCGCTCGGGAAGCACAGTAGCGACCGGCCGCGCAGCGTCCCCGGGAGATGCCCGCCGCCTTGCTGCGAAACCTCTTTAGCCGCCGCCGATCCGTGCCGATAATCGGTGCGATGATGTCCCCTTTGCGGCAGCGGACCGCGCCCCATACGCTCCCACCGCGGACGGTGCGCTTCACCCCGGGCACCCAGGCGCGGCGCCGCGTCTGGTATGGCGGCTCCCTGCTGTTCCTCTGCATCCTGTTCTGGAGCGGCTCTCGCCACCTGGCGGAACTGAGCGCCCTCCAACTTCACGGCGA
>CAYQDT010000613.1:0-3445 GCA_964416225.1 uncultured bacterium | reverse complement strand
TATCGACGACTCCTCGGACATCTCCGTGCTGGACATGCGCGCCAAGTGCCGCCGCCTGAAGAGCGAACACGGGCTCGGGATGGTGGTCATCGACTACCTCCAGCTCATCCGCGGCCATGGAAAGCAGGAGAACCGGAACCAGGAAATCTCCATCATCGCCCGATCCCTCAAGAGCATGGCGCGCGAGCTGGACGTCCCGGTGGTGGCCCTTTCCCAGCTCTCACGAGGCGTGGAGCGACGCGAGGACAAGCGGCCAATGCTTTCCGACCTCCGCGAGTCCGGCTCGATCGAAGCCGAAGCGGACATCGTGATGATGCTGTACCGCTCCCGCTACTACAACCGGGACGGAGAAGACGGGACGGCCGAGCCCCCTCCGGGACAGGAGTGGATGGAGGAGAGCGAGCTGATCATCGCCAAGCACCGGAACGGTCCCGTCGGCACGGTCCGGCTGGGGTTCCTGCGGCGCTACGCCCGCTTCGAGGACCTCGCGGAGGGGTACGAGCCGCTCCAGGGCTGAAACCGGAGCCCCGCCGCGGGGCGGGGCTCCTCCGCGTATACTCTGCGGCTTTGTCACAATTCCGGCGCAACCGGCCCGGCGTCCCTTTGTCTCACCGCGCAGTGATTGGGCATGGGAGGCCGGGGTCGGAATGGTTACGATTGAGGGACAGGGGAGCCGGTTCTGTGACGGCGTTACGCGGCGCAGCTTCCTGAAGATCGGCACGTCGGTCATCGGCGGTTTGTCAATGACCGACCTTTTCGCGGCGGAGGCGCGCGCCGGGAGGAAGCCGGGCCACAAGGCCGTGATCGTGGTCTACCTTCCCGGCGGGCCGCCGCACCAGGACACGTGGGATCTTAAGATGGACGCGCCCGCGGAGCTGCGCGGCGAGTTCAAGCCGATCGACACGAACGTTCCGGGAATCCAGATCTGCGAGCTCTTCCCCCGCATCGCCAGGATGATGGACCGCTTCGCGGTCGTCCGGTCACTCGTGGGAGCACGGGACGAGCACGCGAACCCGCTCTGCATCAGCGGCTACCCCCTCGCAGAGCAAAACAAGAACCATCCCTGCCTTGGGTCTGCCATCGCGAAGGCGTTCGGCCCGGTGGAAAAGACGATCCCGCCGTTTGTCGACCTGATCCAGAAGACGCAGCACAAGCCGTATTCGTACGCCCAGTCGACCGGGTGGCTCGGCCGCTCCTACAGCGCCGCCCGCACGGATGCCGACAGCATGGCGGACATGACGCTCAAGGGGATCACGCTGGAGCGCCTGCACGACCGCCAGCGCCTCCTCGCCGCGGTGGACGGCTTCCGCCGCACCGTCGATTCCGGCATGCTGGAAGCCCAGGACGTGGCGACGCGCCAGGCGTTCAACGTCCTGACCTCCAAGAGATTCGTCGAGGCGCTGGACGTCAGCCGGGAAGACCCCAAGCTGCTGGCCCGCTTCGGCAAGGGACAGGACGCCCCGGCCGGCGACGGCTGCTCGCTTCGAAACGAGCAGTTCCTGGTGGCCCGCAAGCTGGTTGAGGCCGGAGTACGCTGCGTCACCCTCGGCTATGGCTTCTGGGACTTCCACGGAGCGAATTTCCAGAATATGCGCCGCTACGCGCCGATGCTGGACCAGGCCGTCTCCGCGCTGGTGGAGGATCTGCACGAGCGCGGACTGGAGCAGGACGTCTCGGTGGTGGTGTGGGGCGACTTCGGCCGGACCCCCAAGATCAACAAGGAAGCCGGGCGAGACCACTGGCCATCCGTCTCTTCCTGCCTCCTCGCGGGCGGCGGGATGCGCACCGGGCAGGTGATCGGCAGTACCACCCGGGACGGCGGGTACGCGGATGATCGGCCGGTCCACCACCGCGACGTCATGGCCACGCTGCTTCACAACCTCGGGTTCGACGTGCGAACGCAGCAGGTGGCGGATGAGTTCGAGCGGCCCCAGTCGCTCTACCCGGAGCATGAGCCGGTCCAGGAGTTGATCGGCTAACGGGCGCAGGCTGGGAAGGTGCGTCGATACCCGGGTGTTCCGGGTAGGCCGCCACACCCCCGGACGTGGACCGCACCCGGTGCTTCGGCACCCGCTGAGGTGATCTATGCTGGAGATTCAAGGCGCTCGCCGGTCGCACTGTGATGGCCTTACGCGCCGGGAACTCATCCGGGTGGGCGCGATGAGCGTGGGCGGCATCACGCTGCCGGGCCTCCTCAGCGCGCATGCCGCCCAGGCCTCGGCGCCACAGGCAAAAGCGGTGATTCTCCTCTGGATGGGGGGCGGGCCGAGTCACTTCGAGACCTTCGATCCGAAGCCGGACGCCGCGGAGGGCTACCGCGGCCCCTCCAGGGCCCTCGCCACGAACGTCCCCGGGATCCGGATCCACGAATGGTGGCCGCGGATGGCGCGTGTCGCGGACCGCTACGCGATCATCCGCTCCATTGCCCACCGGGAGAACGGACACACGGCCGCCGACCACTGGATGCAGACCGGGTACGCCTACGGCCCGGTGGACTCTCTGGGAAACCCCGCCCAGGCCGCGCCTTACTTCGGCTGCGTTGCCAACCGGCTGCGGCCCGTGGCCAACGGAATGCCCGGCAGCGTCAGCATCAAGAGTTACGGCGAGTACGGGATCGGCGGCTTCGACTATGTCTATTACGACAAGCCGGAGCGGCTGGGACCCGCCTATGCGCCCCTGCAGATGACCGGCAGCGAGCGGAGCGGCTATCTCCTTCACGACCTGCCGTTTCCGGCGAACGTGGACCGGACGCGGCTCGAGCGGCGGCGCGGGCTGGCACGCCTCGTGGACCACGCCACCGGCCTGCTCGATCATGAGGCGGCCGCCGCGGAGCTCGATACCTTCCAGCAGCGGGCGTACCAGATGGTGACCTCTTCGTCCGCCCGTGCCGCGTTCGATCTGTCCGGCGAGCCGGACAAGGTCCGGGACCGCTACGGACGGGACGGTTGGGGCGGTGCGTTCCTCCTGGCGCGGAGACTGGTGGAGGCAGGTATCCCGATCGTGAACCTTTCCACCGGCAACTGGGACACCCACGGCAATCTGATCAAGCAGGGGATCAAAATCGGCGCACTGGAGCGCATGCGGGACCACCTCTGCCCCAGCATGGACCGCTGCTTCAGCGCCCTGCTCTCCGACCTGGACGAGCGCGGGCTGCTCAAGGAGACCCTGGTGCTCTGGATGGGCGAGTTCGGCCGCAGCCCGAAGGTAGAGGGAGACGACCTGGGCCGGGATCACTGGGGCAGCGCCATGAGCGTGGTTGCGGCGGGCGGCGGGGTGCGCGGCGGCCAGGTCATCGGATCCACGGCCTCGGACGGCGGGGCGCCGAGCGATCGCCCGCTGCGGCCCATCGACCTGATTGCGACCATCTACCATAAGTTGGGGATTTCGCCGGCGACGACGCTCCAGGATCTACAGGGCCGTCCGTGGGAAATCGGCGGCGGCGGCG
>CAYQDT010000612.1:0-3448 GCA_964416225.1 uncultured bacterium | reverse complement strand
GCGGATGGCGCTGGCGGAGTGGGCTCTCCGGGTGGGCTGGGCACACAACGAGCGGGCATTTGGTGGGAAGGCGGCCGGCCCGATCCTGGCGCTCCAGTACCGGATTGCGGATGCCCTGGTCTTGAAGGCCATCCGGGAAAAGGTCAGCGGCGGCCGCATCCTGTACTTCATCTCGGGCGGGGCGCCCCTGCCGCTGGAGACCGGCCGGTTCATGATCTCCGCCGGCTTCGCGGTCATCGAGGGATACGGGCTCACCGAGACCTCGCCTGTGATCTCCTTCAATCCTCCCGGCCGGATCCGGCCGGGAACCGTCGGCACGCCGATCGCGGGGGTGGAAATCCGGGTCGCCGATGACGGCGAGATCCTCTCCCGCGGCGCGCACATCATGCAGGGGTACTTCCACCAGCCGGAGGCCACGGCCCAGGCGATCACTCCCGACGGCTGGTTCCATACCGGCGACATCGGACTGCTGGACGAAGCGGGCTACCTCAAGATCACGGATCGCAAAAAGGACATCATCGTCCTCGCGAACGGCAAGAACGTGGCGCCCCAGCCGATCGAGGCCCGGCTCAAGGCCAGCCCGTACATCGAGAACGTGGTGCTCTTCGGGGATCGGCAGCCGAATATCGTGGCGCTGATCGTCCCAAACCTCGATCATCTCCGCGCCTGGGCGCGCGAGCGAAAGCTGGAAGAGCGGGATCTCGCCTCCCTCTCCCGCAGCAAAGAGGTGCAGAAGTTCTACAAGGCGGAGATCGACCGCCTCTCCGCCGACCTGGCCGACTTTGAGCGCGTCCGGCGCTTCACGCTCCTCGCGCGGGATTTCTCCCAGGAGCAGGACGAGATCACGCCCACCCTGAAGATCAAGCGGCGCGTGGTCGCCGAGCACTTCGCCGGCGAGATTCAGGCGATGTACGGCGCGAGCCGTGCTGAGGCGTAGCGGTACCGGGGATTTTCTTTCCGCATCGGCGCCGAGGCCCGCGCCGCTGCATCCGTCCCTGCTCCCGAACTGCGGCGGAGCGCCGTCGAAGCTACCGCAGCGCCGCTGCCACCCCGGGGGAACAGACCATCACATGCGGGCCTTCCTCCGCGGGCACCCGGGTGCCCGCGTGCAGGAACTGCAGCGGGTCCAGCGCCTCCGGACCCGGCCGGCACTGCCGGTCCAGCGGATAGATCGCGGCACCGGCGCCGAGAGCCACGGGGAGGGCGCCGGCTGCGTCGTACGGACGGTAGTGCGTCAGGGCGACCGCGGCGACATCGCTGCCGGGCTGGGCCAGGCGCGTGAGATTGACGGCGGTGGAGCCGGCGGCGGAGAGCTTGAGCGGCACGGGCGCCGGAGCGAGCGCGTGCCAGTTGCTCTCCGTGGCGAGGTAGCGGTCCGTAAGGCCGCGCTCATCAACCGGCCCCGTCTCCAGGCGGACGGGTGCGTCATTGATCCAGCAGCCGCTCTCCTCCGGAGTGACGCGGCCGTGGTACAGGCTCCCCAGCGTCGGCACGTAGACCCATCCCAGCGCGGCTCTCGGAGCCTCGCCTTCCAGGAGCAGCGCCCCGAGAGAGACCGCGAACGCGCCGCCGAGCAGTGCCGGCCGGGTTCCGTCCACCGGATCGAGGAGCCAGTGGAGCCGGCAAGCGCCGCCCTCCGCCCCGAACGAGCCCCCCTCTTCCGAGTAGCCGCTCGTGCCGGGGATGAGGCGCAGGAGCTCTTCGCGGATCAGGGTGTCCACCAGCTCATCCGCGGCGGAGAGCCGCTGGTCCGAGTCCGCCTTGGTGGTACTCGCGCCGCGGGTGTACCGGAGCAGCTCCCGGACGAAGCCGCCGCAGCCCACCAGCAGATGCTCGAGCCGCGCGCGCACGGCGGGAGTGAGACCGGCGCGCCGGAGGGCGCCGGAAATCGGGTCGTGCCTGCCGGGCGCGGCGTCGCAAATCATTGAGGAGTCCGGTGACGTAGGAGTCCGTGAGGTCGGAGCCTGGCGGAGCCGGCGCCGGGCCGGGGGAGCAGCGCGGCCGCGGTGGGCGGCTACCGTATCTCTTCGCCCTCGAGGTATTCCCGGCTCCGCACCACCACCACGCCCTCCTCCGGCGCGAGCCGCACGATGGCGTCGTGGGTGGCGGGGATCAGGTATGGGCCGGCGACGTAGACATCGTTGGACGCGCCCGCCATCACCTCCGAGATCCGGCCGAGCTCCTCGCCCGCTGGGGTAACGACGCGCAGCCCGATGAGCTGATGCTCATAATAGCGGCCGGCCGGAAGCGGTGCGGCCTGATCCGCGGGGACCACCACCATTGCATCTCGGAGGCTTTCCGCGGCGTCCCGGTCCGGCACCCCTTCCAGCCGGACCAGGAGCATTTCCTGATGCCAGCGGCTGCCGCGCACCGCGCGCTCTTCTTCGTGACCATTCCGGAAGCGCAGCCGGAGGGTCTTGAGCGCCCGGAGGCGATCCGGAAACTCGGTCAGGGGACGCAGCTTCACCTCACCGGCGACGCCGTGGGGGCCGACGAGGACCCCCACCACGAGGTGATCCGGGGTCACGGGAGCCGGCGGCGCCTCGACCGGCCCGCCTGCCTCCGCTCCCTCCCGCGCACCCCGGTTAGCGGGACGCCGGATCGCGAACTTCCTTGATGACGTCATCTTCGACGAGGATCTCCACCTGCCCGAGTTTCTCCACGAGGTTATCCCCGAGGCCCACCTCGATTTCGCCCTCGAGCGTGCCGCGGGCGATCTCCTCGCCGAGCTGCAGATCGCGATAGGCGGTGAGCTGCTCCTGGAGCTCCGCCTTCACATCGTCCTGCTTCCGCTTTTCCATGTCCAGCTGCTGGCGGAAGGCCATGGCGCGATTCAGGTCGGTGCGCTGGAGCTCCAGCATCAGGCGCCGGCTCTGGCGATCCAGCTCCTCCTGGGACTCGTCGACGCGGCGGATCGCCTCCTCGACGTCCTGGATCAACTGCTCCTTGAGCCGTTCGGTGACCACTGCCTTGAGCAGGATCTGTCGCTTCAGAATCATTCCTTACTCCAAATTCTTGACCCGCCCTGAGGCGGACGGACCCGGCCGGGGTGCGGCGCGGCAGGTCCGAAATGCAGTGAGGGGCGGCCGGCGCCCCTCACCATGCACCACGGGCCCGGGGGAGCGGAGCCCCTACCAGAGCCTCAGGCGGCGATGTCCACCACCGCGCGGAGCCCCTGCCGCTCCGCCGCCGTCTTGGCGACGGTGCGGATTGCCTTCGCGATGCGGCCGCCGCGGCCGATGATCCGGCCCGTATCTCCCGGCGCCACGGTCACCTCCAGGTAGACCGTGTCTCCACGACGGGAGGTCTCCGTCACGGAGACCGCGTCCGGATGGTCCACGAGTGCGCGGACCAGGACCTCAACCACCTCTTGCATGGCTTCTCTTCCTAAACGGGCTGTAACGGGCTGCGGCGGGCTCGGGTACCCGGCTTACTCGGCCGCGGCGGG
>CAYQDT010000611.1:0-3461 GCA_964416225.1 uncultured bacterium | reverse complement strand
GCGTTCCCGATCCCGGGATTGTAGAACACGGCAGTGGTATCGGTGACCAGGCTGTGGCTGATCCCGCGCGCCTGCATGCCGGCTGCGAGCGCCTCCACGGAGAGATCGACCTCCGCTTGCGGCCAGGCACCCAGGAGCGTGTAGGAATCGATGATGGGCAAGGGAGATCTCCTCGGCGCGGCGCAGGACGGATGCCGCTCGGGGCTACTTCAGAGCGAGAGGGTATGGGGGAGCCGGAGCCCCGCTCCGCCTTCTTATTCTCCGCTTCACACGCGAGCGATGCAAGCACCCCGTGCAAATGGCTCCGGGGCCGGGCTCCGATGCCGCCCGTGAGAACGGCGCCGGCACGTGCGGTCCCGGTCGGCACGTTCAGCGGGGCGACAGGTGCTCTCGCGCGTACCGGATGCGCTGCAGCACGCGGTCCCGGCCAAGCACCGCGAGCGCGTCAAACAGGCTGGGACCCACCATCCGGCCGGTTGCCGCCACCCGCGTCGGGTGGATCACCTCGCCGGCCTTGACGCCCAGCTCCTCCGCAGCGGCGCGCACCGCCTCCTCCACCCCGGACGCGCCCCAGTTCTCCAGAGCCGAAAAACCGCGAAGCACCGCGTCCAGAGCCGGCACGGCCTGCGGCGTCCGCAGCCGCTTCTCCACCGCCGCGTCGTCATACTGCGGCAGGTCGCCGAAGAAGAAATCGGTCAGTGCGGGCGTCTCGGAGAGCAGCTTGATCCGCTCCTGCTCCAGTTTAAGGACCTGCAGGACGTACGCGCGCTCGGCTGGAGCGGGTGACTCGGAGACCAGGCCGGCCTTCTGGAGGAACGGCACGGCCTGCGCGAAGAGTGCCTCCGGGTCCAGCGCCCGGATATAGACGCCGTTCATCCAGGTCAGCTTTTCAACGTCGAAGACCGAGGGGCTGGGATTGAGTCCTTCCAGGCTGAAGTGCTCCACCATCTGGTCGCGGGTCATGATCTCCAGGTCGCCGCCCGGTGACCACCCCAGCAGCGCGAGGAAGTTCACCACCACCTCCGGGAGGTACCCCTGCTCCCGATACTCGCCGACGTACGTGGCCCCATGGCGCTTGCTCAGCTTGCTGATCTTACCGGACACCGGATCGCGGCCCTGGATCAGGCCCGGATGCGCGAACTGCGGCGGCTCCCAGCCCAGCGCCTGATACTCCAGCACGTGCCGCGGGGTGCTCGGGATCCACTCTTCCGACCGGATGACGTGCGTGATCTCCATGAAGTGGTCGTCCACCACGTTGGCCAGCTGGTAGGTCGGGAAGCCGTCCGACTTAATGATCACGTGGTCGTCCAGCTCGCGGTTCTGATAGGTGATGCGCCCTCTTACCGCGTCGTCGAACGTCGTTTCGCCCTCCAGGGGAACCGCGAACCGGATCACGTACGGCTTTCCCTCCGCCACCAGCCGCACTCGCTCCTCCGGGCTCAGCGCGCGGCAGTGCCGGTCATAGCCGTACGGGTGGATATTCGCGCGCTGCCGCGCCTCACGGATCTCCTGTAACCGCTCGCGGGAGCAGAAGCACTGGTAGGCGTGACCGCCGGCAATCAGCCGTCTTGCCGCGTCCTGGTACTGCTCCAGCCGCTGCGACTGGACATACGGCGCGTACGGGCCGCCAACGTCCGGCCCTTCGTCATAGCTGAGTCCCAACCACCGGAAGGCGTCGTAGAGCGCCTGCTCGGCGGCGGGATCGTACCGCTCCCGGTCCGTATCTTCCAGCCGGAAGACAAACTGCCCGCCGAAGCGCCGGGCGAGCAGCCAGCTATAGATCGCATTCCGGATGTTGCCGACGTGGGGTAGGCCCGTCGGACTGGGAGCGATGCGCGTCCGCACGGGTCGGGTGGATTCGTTACTCATGGATTCCCCTACAACGCCTCACCTGTAGAAGGGTCCCGGAACAGGGGACGATGCCGCTGCTCCGGGACCCACAAGCCGGGACTGTGGTCATTGCTCCGCCTGGAGCAGTGCCCTACTCCTCGATCAGGTCGTCATCGTCGTCGTAGTCCCGCATCGGCCGCTTCGGGCCCTTCTTCTTCGCCGCCTTTGCCGCGCGCTTCTCGTCATACGCCCAGTAGCCGGGCTGCTGGACGACCTGCTGGAAGGCGCGCTGGCTGGAGAGGGCGCTGGCGACCTGCTCCCGGCGGACGCGGCGCACCACGTTGATCTCCGTGAAGAGGCGCACGAAGTGGACGCCTTCCGGATGCGCCTTGAGGATGCGCTCCACGATGGTCTGCAGCGGCGTGCCTTCCGTCGCCGCCGCCGCGCGCAGCTGCAGGAGTTCCTGCAGCCGCTCGAGCGGGATGTCCATCAGCGGCTCCGTCTCCCCGGAGTACTGGAGGCGGAACTCGTCCGGCTGGTCCGTCGGTACGATCCGGAACTGCCCGCCGACCCACGGCAGGTTCGCCTCGAACCACTCCTTGAGCCCGAACACGAGGCCGAGGTTGTTGTTCACCCAGACGTCGAAGCGGCTTCCGTCACCCGGCAGCAGGGTGGCGTGCACCAGGGCCGGTGTCGTCGCGAAGAAGCCGCGATCTGAGTTGCGCAGGAAGCGCGTTCCGACCACGTAGTGGTGGAGCGGCGGGCTGGAAATCAGCTCCTTCGGCGGGTTGGCCGCGAGGGGACTGCTGTCGTCGGCCACGTCCTGGACCAGGTAGTGCTGCACCTGCTCTTCCAGGTTGCCTTTCCAGTCGCGCGGATCGATGTACCGGTCGACTTCGTTCTCTTCCTCGTCCAGGTACTCCCGCGTATCGAACGCGAGTCCCTCGGGCAGCGCCTGGACCTCCGCCGGCACTGTTCCCGCCAGCCGGAAGCGCTCATAGCCGACCCACAGGAAGCGCGGATCGTCCATCATCCGGGTCTTCAGCGAGTCGTGGATGCCCTGATAGGTGCGGCTGCCCGGGAATGCCTCGAGCGCCTGCTGGCACAGCTCGGACACCCGATAGGTGCGCGGCTCCTGGTCCATCAGGTGGTGGACCTGATCGAGATCGTCGTCGGAGACGCGGACGGTGGTCGGCGCGAGAATACCGGGCGCGCCCTCTTCCTCCTCGGACGGCTTTGCCGCCGCGAGCGCCTCGCCGACCGTCTCCGGATTGCGGGCGAGCGTTCGGACATCTTCCATCACCTGCCGGTGGCTGTCCGCGGTGACCCACGCCGGGCCCCGCTCCAGGATCAGTCCGCTGGCATCCGAATACAGCTCCGAAAACAGCTCCGCCGGCTCCACATCGGGGAAGGCGCTCCACGTCAGGAACTGGAGTGCCTTGTTATCGACGGGATCGCCGACCCGATCGACGATGGCGCGCGCGTAGGAGGCGGGGTCGCCGGCCTGGACGTCTCCCGCGGCGTCGCGCAGTGCCCGAACCACCGTCGGGTCCGGGAAGTTGTCCTCTTCCACCTCTTCCGGATCGTCGGACGTGATATCCAGCAGCCAGCGGCTGACGCCCCACTTGCCG
>CAYQDT010000610.1:0-3461 GCA_964416225.1 uncultured bacterium | reverse complement strand
GCGCAGGACCCGACGTGCCGGAGCGGGCAACGGGATCTGCTCCGCAGCCGAGCCGAACCGCGATCGGCGCACCCGGCCCGAGCGAGACTTTGGGCGGTTTACCGCGGCTCCCGCACCTCCACATAGCGGTCCGCAGCCAGATCCCGCAGCATGGAGGTCCGCCCCGAAGGCCAGCGGACGGTGACTTCCTCCACCCGTGAAGCGGCTCCGAGACCGAACAGGACGCGCGGATCGTTCGAGGAGAGGAGGCTGCCGGAAGTCTGGCATTCCAGGCGCTGACGCAGCCCCCCGGCGCGCACCCAGACGCGGGTGCCGATCCCCAGGGAGTTGCTGCGCGTACCCAGCAGGCGGAGGCCCAGCCAGTGCCCGCCGGGGGCCTGGTTCTGCAGGAGCAGCGGCTCCCCTTCCAGGTCCATTACCAGCGCGTCCATCCGCCCGTCGTTATTGAAGTCTCCAAAGGCGGCGCCGCGCGCCACGATCTCCGGGAGCCCGGCGAGCCGGGAGGCTGACACGTTCTCGAAGCGGCCGTGCTCGTTGCGCAGGAGGAGCATCGGCTGGTGGTAGTGCTCGGCGGCACGGTACAGCTCGACGTTGTCTTCCACGTGGCCGCAGAAGATCAGCAGGTCCCGCCACCCATCGTTGTCGAAATCCACAAACTTCGCACCGAATTTGACCTGGGGGACGGTGGGCTGTCCGGCCCCGGTGGCGAAGCTGCTCTCCGTGAAGGTTCCGTTCCCCTCGTTCCGATAGAGTGCGTTCGCCTCTGCCGTGAAGGTAGTCACCAGGAGGTCCGGACGGCCGTCGTTATCGTAGTCGGCCCAGTCCACCGCCATGCCTCCCTGCAGGCCTCCGGCGGCATCAAACGCCGTGCCGCTCTCGCTCCCTACGTTCTTGAATCGCGGAGCTCCATCCACCGCGCCGGGCTTCCCCCGCCTCTTTCCCAGCCCCTTGCCAAGGTTATGAAAGAGGTCTCCCGGAAGCATGTCGTTGGCGACGTACAGGTCGGGCCACCCGTCGTCATCGTAATCCTGAAACATCGCGCCCCAGGCGCGGCCGTGCGCCGTGTCGAGGCCGGCTTCCCGAGTGACATCCGTGAACCTCCCGCCACCGCGGTTCAGGTACAGCCGTCCGATCTCCGGCGGATACAACTGCGGCCCGCAGATCGCCTTGTGCGGGCCGTGGTAGCAGTAGCGCTGCGAGTTCGGGCCAAAGCGGGCATAGGCACTGATGTAGAGGTCCACCCGACCGTCGTTGTTGACGTCTCCGAATACCGCGCTCTGCCCCCACTGGGGGAAGGCGATGCCGGAGCTCGCCGTAATGTCGCGGAAGTGGCCGTGATCGTTGTGAAACAGGGCGCCCGTGTGGTAGCCGGTCAGGCAGATGTCCGGGTACCCGTCGTTGTCGATGTCCGCCACGCCGACCCCGATCCAATGCCCGCGGCGATCGAGCCCGGCTTCCCGCGTAACATCCCGAAAATGGTCCCCTTCGTTGTGGTAGAGGGCGCACACCGGGTCACCCACGAGGAGGATGTCCAGTTTTCCGTCTCCGTCGTAATCCAGGAAGGCGCACCCGGAGCCGTTGCCCTGAAGGATGTCGCGCGGTCGCTCGGTGGTCCGGTTCGCGCGGTAGTGGATCCCGAGCCGGGAGGCGACGTTGACGAAGGCGGGCGCGCCCGGTGGAGGGACGCCGCCCGCGGCGGAGGGAGTGCGCGCGCTCCGGCAGCTCGACAGCAGCATGATCGCGCCCCCCACGAGAAGCAGCGGGCAGAGCCTGACCCGCCATCTCGGGGGACTAGCGCGCATTCCGGTCGATTTCGGCGAGCAGCTTGATCCCGGCCGGATCCGCCGGAGAGCGGCGCAGTCCGGAGAGCGTCGTGATGCGCGCTTCCGACCACAAGCCCATATCGGCGTAGAGACGCGCCAGCGTGAACCAGTCCCCGGGACGGCCCGAGGGTGACGCGATCCGGTTATTAAGCGCCAGCCGCTTCTGACCGAAGGTCACCCACTTCCGGAAATCGCGGTCGACCTGCGCGGCCTCTCCCTCCTTCCCCTGCGCTCGCAGGGCGCGCACCAGCGCGTAGCGGGCGTCGTTGTTGGCCGGATTGGCGCGGAGGGCGAGACGGAACTGCTGCTCCGCCTCCGCGTGGCGTCCCTGAAGCTGGAGCACGTGGCCCGTTCCCGCGCTCGCCGCACCGGTCGTCTCGCCGAGACCCGCCGCGCGCTCGAACATGCTCTCCGCCTCATCCAGCTGCCGGCGGTCGCCGCGCAGCAGCACCTGACCCAGAGCGAGGTACCCGGCGGGATCCTTGGGAGCCGCTTTGATCGCGTCCCGCGCGTGCTGCTCGGCCCGGTCCAGGCGTCCCAGGTCGATCTCCACGACGGACGCTCGCGCCCGCGCCTGCGCATTTTTCGGGTCGAGCGTGATGGCCTTTTCGTAGCAGCTCTCCGCCTTGCCCTGGTCCTGCAGGTGTTCCGCCGCTTCACCCAGCAGCAGCCATCCCTGCGCCCCGTCCGGACGTGCCCGGGTGGCCGCGGTGGCCGCCTCGGACTGCAGCGGCCAGGTCTGGTGCCGCTGGTAGAGGAGCGCCAGCCCCAGGTAAGCATCCGCGTCGGCGGGGTCGTCCTGAATCGACTGCCGGAGATGGAGCATCGCCTCTTCGTCGCGATCCTGCCCCATCAGCAGGGTCGCCAGCGTCACCCGTGCCTTGCCGAACCGCGGATTCAACTGGAGCGACCGCTCGAGCGCCTGAACCCCGCCCTGCGCATCCCCCACTTCCACCCGGCGGCGGGCCAGGTAGAAGTAAAGCTCCGGGTCCGAAGAGCCCGTGCTCGCCCGCTTTTCCAGCGCCGTGAGGCTCATCCGCGCAAGCTGGGCCTCGTGGGCTTCCGGAGACAGCCAGGTGCGCTGCACCACCAGTGCGACGAGCACCAGGAGGAAGACCGCGAGGAGTAACACCGAGCGGCGGAGATTCCGGGAAGGCGAAGCCGTGGACATGTAGCTGAAGCCGGCCGTGCCGGGGGGCACGCACCAAAACGCGGGATAGTGTACCCTTTAGTCTTCCACGCCCGGAGATCCTCCTGCGGCCGGACGGGTCGATGGGACAGGAGGCAGGGAGGCGCGGGTTGAACCTACCTACGTAGCTATCTACGAGAATTGAATCGCCGTCCTCACCGGATTCATCCGCCGGCTCCGCCCGTTCCACCGGCTCTGCCGGATGATGCAGCATCCCGGTCCGTGTTGATGTGATGATCGCAAAGAAGCGCCTGGCCTTCGGCACTCTTCTGGCAGCACTGGCGCTCGGAGCGGGAGCCGGCTGGCTCCAATATCCCCGCCTCCGCGAGAGCCAGTGGGCGCACTGGTCCCCGGAGCGCCTCCGGTCCGAGGCGGCCGAGCACCCGGAGGACGGCCCGCTTCAGGCGGCGGCCAGCCGGCGCCTTCTCACTGCGGGGAACCTCGCGGAC
>CAYQDT010000609.1:0-3476 GCA_964416225.1 uncultured bacterium | reverse complement strand
CGGCAAAGATCTTGAGGAGGGTGGACTTCCCCGTTCCGTTCGGGCCGATCAGGCCGAGCCGCTCTCCCTCCGAGATGCCGATGGTGATCCCATCGAACAGCGGCCGCGCGCTGTAGCTCTTACTCAAACCCTGGCAGCTAGCTAGAAACGCCATCGCTCGATCACCGGTTCCGCAAAGTAGGTGCCCTCCGAGCGTGCCGATTCCTGTCCCGGAGCCGCTCCATTATAGCGAACCGAGCCTGTTTGACCAGCGCGCTCGAATCCCGGCCGCCCGGCGGCCCGCCAGCCGCTCTCCGGGCGCGGCGCTCCGGGGGCCGCTGCGGGTTCTTCGACCGGAGAGCCGGCCGCTCACTTCACACGCGGGCCTCCGGCGCATAAACTGGGCTTGTCATGCACCAACCCACCCCGCGTCCTCGGACCAACCTCCGCTATCTTCGAGAGTGCTTCCACGGCTACGGCTGGCACCTCTTCGGGACCATGCTGTTCCTGACGCTCGCGCGCCTCGCCAGCACGATGGACCCCGTCTACCTGAAGAGGATCATCGACGCCATCGGCGCCCGGCAGCCGTTCGGGGCGATGGCCGGCGCGGTGGTGGCGTACTTCGGCATGCGCGTCATCACCTTCGTGGGGGAGTTCCTGCGGGACTGGATCTTCGCGCCGGCGGAGATCGGGGTGGGGCGCAAGGTGTCGGAGCGGATCTTCGACTACCTGCTCCAGCTCCCGGTGGCCTACCACCAGGAGCAGAAGACGGGCGCGCTGGCGCGGAAGATCGCCCGCGGCTCTCGCGCCATCACCTTCATCCTCGATTTCATGGTCATGAACATCCTCCCCACGCTGGTGGAGCTGGTGTTCGTGACCGCGCTGCTGCTGCGGCTCTACCCCGGGTCCTACGGCCTGATCACCCTGGCGACCGTCGTCACCTACACCTGTTTCACCATCTGGAGCACGGAGAAGCGCCAGAAGTACCGCCTGAACGCGAACCTGGCGGATGACGAGGCGAGCGGCGTGCAGGTGGACAGCATCACCAACATCGAGACGGTGAAGTACTTCCTGAACGAGCGGCTGCGGCAGGACCAGTTCCACAGTGCGATCACGCGCTGGTATGAGCTCTCGGTCCGCTCGAACCGCCTCTTCGCCGCGATCTCGGCGGGACAGGCCGCCATCATCCTCGTCGGCCTGGGGGCGATCATCCTGCTGGCGATTCGCCAGGCCGCCGCGGGCCGCCTCACCGTGGGAGACCTGGTGCTGCTCTCCACCTACGTGGTGCGTCTCTCGGCCCCCATCGGCGTCCTCGGCTTCGTCTACCGGGGCATCAAGGACGGGATCGCGGACCTGGACGAGATGGGCCGCATCTTCCAGAACCCCGTCACGATCCGGGAGCGCGAGAACCCCGTCTCTCTCCCCCATCCCACGGGCGCCGTGGCGCTGGATCACGTGTCGTTCACCTACAAGGGCCGCGAGCGGGTGCTGGAGGACCTCGACCTGCAGATCCCCGCCGGGGCGCGGGTTGCCATCGTGGGCCCGTCCGGAGCCGGGAAGTCCACCCTGGTCAAGCTCCTGTTCCGCTTCCACGACCCCTCCGCGGGCCGCGTTCTCGTGGACGGGGTGGACCTGCGCGACCTCAGCACGGAGACGCGGAAGCACGTCTTCGCCATCGTGCCCCAGGAGCCGATCCTCTTCAACGACACCCTTGCCGCGAATATTCGCTTCGCCAAGCCGGAGGCCACGCAGGAGGAGATCGAGGACGCGTGCCGCCAGGCAAACATCCATGACTTCATCGCCTCCCTGCCGGAGGCGTACCAGACGATGGTCGGCGAGCGGGGCATGAAGCTCTCCGGCGGCGAGAAGCAGCGCGTGGCGATTGCCCGGGCGCTGGTTCGGGACCCGCGCGTGCTGGTCTTCGACGAAGCCACGTCCAACCTGGACACCCACTCCGAGCGGGTGATCCAGGACGCGCTGGAGCGCATCTCGCGCGGGCGGACCACCATCGCCATCGCGCACCGGCTGTCGACCATCGTCGACAGCGACCGCATCTACGTCCTCCAGCACGGGCACGTCGCCGAGCAGGGCACCCACGAGGATCTGCTCCGGCTGGACGGCCTCTACGCGCGGCTCTGGGCCCTGCAGGCCCGCACGGATGAAGCCCCCGCGGAAGGCGCCGAGGGCGGCGCGGAGCTGGAGGCCCTGGAGCTGGCCCCGGCTCACTGAACGCGCCCGGTGACGGATGGGAGGCGCCGTCATCGCGCAGCCCTCCGTGCCGGCGGCGGCCGGCACGCCCGCGGGAGACGGCCGGCAGCGCCGCTTCGACGGGCCTCGCGGGAGGGCCTCGCGGGAGACGGAAAGGCCCGCATCCACGGTGCGGGCATGCAAGAGTCTCCGGGCGGGACGGTGAACGACGCTGAGGATTGGTTCCTCGCTCCGGGCCCACACCGGCTCAAGGGCACGCCGGGACGGCCGGCAGCCGCCCGGTGGCCCACCTCCCCCGCCCTTTCGAAGGAAGCCGCGAACTTGCCTCGTCCCGTTCTCCCCGTTCTCTTCACCCTCGCCGCCGGAAGCACCCTCGCCGCCGGAAGCACCCTCGCCGGCGCGGCGCCCGCGGCCCCGGCGGCTCTCCCCGCCGGAGCGCCGATCCACGCCGGCATGCAGATCCACGCGTCGGCCCGGTTCAACCCCGGTACCTACCACCTCTCCGACCCCGGCGAGGGGGCCGTCCGCGTCAGCGGCACCGGGTTTACGGTCGACTTTCGCGGCGCGCGCCTGGCCGGCGACGGCCGGGGGATCGGCATCCGGATCACGGACGCGCGGGACGTGACCCTCCGCAATGCCGTGGTCACCGGCTGCCGGTGGGGCGTGGTGCTGGAGCGGTGCCGGGGCGTGCGGCTGGTGGACTGCGTGGTCTCGCGCAATGGGGATCTCCCGCCGGGCACGGTCATCGACGAGAGCGGCCGCCAGCCGGAGGATCAGCACGGCGGCGGGATCCTGCTGCGGGACAGCAGCGGCTGCCGCGTCGAGCGCTGCACGGCCCGGCATGAGTGGGACGGCATCGACGTGATTCGCTCCAACGAGAACCGGATCGAAAACGGAGACTTCTCGTACAACGGCAACTGGGGCGTCCACTTCTGGGCCTCCAGCCGCAACCGGTTCCGGAACAACCGCGCCGTCTGGTGCACCACCGGCGCGGGCCGCCTCTACCAGGCGCTTTCCGGCTGGCAGACGTACGACGCGCAGGCGGTGGGCATCGACCACGCGAGCTGCGACAACGTGATCGAGGGGAACGACCTCCGGTTCGGCGGGGACGGCATCTTCATCCGCGCGAATGAGGGACCGCAAAAGGCCGGGTACACGGTCCCGCCGCTCAACAGCTCGGACCGGAACGTCCTGCGCAACAACGACTGCTCCTTCAGCCCGAACAATGCCATCGAGGCGGACCTCATCGCCGGGACCGTCATCGAGGGGAACAACTGCTCCTACTCCAA
>CAYQDT010000608.1:0-3479 GCA_964416225.1 uncultured bacterium | reverse complement strand
ACCTCCACCTCGGTCCCGGTCCGGCTCAGTGCGGCGGCGGCTTCCAGGCACACCGGCATCATCGCGCCGTAGGCCAGCAGCGTGGCATCCGCCCCCTCGCGGGCCACCCGCGCCACCCCCAGCGGGATCAGCTCCTCTTCCTCCGGAACTTCCTCTTTGATCGCGCGGTACAGCCGCTTGGGCTCCAGGAACAGGACGGGATCCTCGCCCCGGATGGCGGACTTCAGCAGCCCGCGCGCCTCCCGCGGCGTGGAGGGGATCACCACCTGCAGCCCGGCCGTATGGACGAAGTACGCCTCGGGGCTCTGTGAGTGGTAGTGACCGCCCTTGACGCCGCCTCCGTACGGCGTGCGGATCACCACCGGCGCGGAGAACTGACCGCCGGAGCGGTAGCGCACCTTCGCGAGCTCATTCACGATCTGGTCGAACGCCGGATAGATGAAGTCCGCGAACTGGATCTCGGCCACCGGCCGGGTCCCGGTCATCGCCATCCCGATCGCGGCGCCGATGATCCCGCACTCATTGAGCGGCGTGTCCGCCACCCGCTCCTCGCCGAACTCGGACTGAAGCCCGTCGGAGACGCGGAAAACCCCGCCCATCCGTCCGACATCTTCCCCAAGCAGGACGATCCGCTCGTCCCGGCGCATCTCTTCCCTCAGCGCCAGGTTGAGGGCCTGCACCATATTTAAAACCGGCATCTACCTGTTCCTCCGGAGGCCGGCACACGCCAGCCTTCACCGGGTGGAGAGGCCGGGATACCCGGCCCCGTTCGCCGGCGAGTCCGCACGCGCCCGGCCGCCGGGCTACTGCCCCGCCGCCCGAATCTCCTCGCGCTGCTCCAGAAGATGCCAGGGAAGCTCCGCGTAGACATCGTCGAACATGCTGTCCACGGACGCCGGCGGGACCTGCTCGACGCTTGCAACCGCCTCGGCAATTCGCGTCTCCGCGTCCGCCCAGGCGCGGTCCTCATCCCTGTCGGACCAGAGCCCCCGGTTCCGGAGATACTCGCGGAGACGGATTAGCGGGTCCTTCTGCTTCCACGGCTCCAGCACCGCCGGGTCCCGGTACCGGGCGGGATCGTCGGCCGTGGAGTGCGGACCCATCCGCTGCGTGACCATCTCCACGAACACCGGCCCGTTCCCGCTCCGCGCCCACTCCGCCGCCTCGCGCACCACGTGGTACACGGCCAGCGCGTCATTGCCGTCCACGCGCACTCCCGGCATTCCATAGCCGATCGCCTTGTCCGTCAGGAACTCGGCGCGAGACTGCTGCGCGCGCGGCAGCGAGATCGCCCAGCCGTTGTTCTTGCAAAGAAAGAGCACCGGCAGCCGCTGGACCGCCGCCAGGTTCATCCCGGCGTGGAATTCGCCGGTCGAGGTGGCGCCGTCGCCGAAAAAGCAGGTGACGATCCCCGGCTCGCGCCGCAGGCGATGACTCCATGCCGCGCCGACCGCATGCGGAATCTGCGTGCCGACGGGGCTGGAAGCCACGGCGAACCGGTACTTCGGCGAGCCGAAGTGGTTCGGCATCTGCCGCCCCTTGAGAAGATCTTCCCGGTTGCCCAGCAACTGGCAGAGCAGCGCCTCCATCGGGTATCCGCGGTACAGCGCCACCCCTTGCTCCCGATAGGCGGGGAAAACCCAGTCCTCGCCTCGGAGCGCGTGCGCGCAGCCGATCTGCACCGCCTCCTCGCCCACCGACGGAACGAAGAACCCGATCCGGCCCTGCCGCTGCAGGCTGACCATGCGGGCGTCGAACGCCCGGACGCGGATCATCCACTGGTAGAACGAGCGGAGGTCGTCCGGGGCGAGCTCCGGCGCGGTGCCCAGCACCGAGCCGTCCTCTGCCAGGATCTGTGCGAGCTGGGATGAGCCCTGCCCGAGAAACGACGTGGTGACCAGCCCGCCAAGCACCTGTTCCAAACCCTCGTGAGTGAGCGCCAACTCCGTCTCCACAGCAACGTCCCCCTCCACCCCAAACAACCCCATTGTCCCTGGCGTGCGGGGCACAGCGCGCCGACGGTCCAGAACGGTCTCACCTACCATTATCCCAGCGTTTCCGCCGGCCGTCGCGCCCCGGGGCTTGCACACGACGCCTTCGCAGCAAGGAGGTGCCGTGCCGCGGGGTCGCCGGATGGGTAGAGTGACGTCAGACCCATAGAGAATCTACCCACGACGGCCGGCGCTTCACGCCCTCCTCGCGTGGCGGGCATGCGCCCGCTCGGTCCCGCGGCACGGTTTCTCGCCCCGGACCTGGATCATGCCGGCAACGGACGCCGAAGATGACTCTGGAGTGAGGCCACGCCGGGCCCCGAAGCGACCCGTTTGCCGAGAGTGGTCGGGAGTATGACTGTGAATGTGCGGGAGCAACCGATAGGGGTCTTCGATTCCGGAGTGGGCGGGCTGACGGTGGCGCGGGAGATTATCCGCCAGCTTCCCGATGAAAGCGTGCTCTACCTGGGGGATACCGCCCGCGTGCCGTATGGGCCCCGGGGCAAGGAGACGATTACCCGGTTCTCCCTCGAGCTGGCGGAATTCCTGCTTCACCGCGGCGTCAAGGCGCTGGTGATCGCCTGCAACACCATCTCCGCCACGGCGGCGGAGGAGATCCGGCGTCTCTCCCCGGTCCCCGTCCTGGATGTGGTCCACCCGACCGTCCGGGCGGCCGTGGCGGCGACCGGCACGGGCCGGATTGGCGTCATCGGAACGGTGACCACGGTCCGCAGCGGGATCTATGACACGCTGGCGCGCGGGATTCGCGAGAGCGTCCGCGTCACCGGACAGGAATGCCCGCTGTTCGTCCCCATTGCGGAGGAAAACCTCACCGAGCACCCGGTGGCGCGCCTGATGGCCGAAGAGTACCTCCGCGCCTTCGAGGGAGCGGACATCGACACCCTGATCCTCGGCTGCACCCATTATCCCCTCCTGAAGAAGGTCGTCGGCCAGGTAATGGGAGCTCGGGTGCGGCTGATCGATTCCGCAGAACCCACCGTCTCCGAGCTGCGCGCCGCGCTCTCGGAGCGGGACCTGCTGCGCCGCGGGGCGCCGGAGCACCAGTTTTGCGTGACGGATGCGTCCTACAAGTTCATGCAGATCGCCAACGCCATCCTGGAGCGGGATGTCTCCTCGCAGGTCCGGCAGGTGCGCCTGGACGAATCCGCGGGATGATCGTCTAGCCGGCGAGCGGGCAAGACGCCGATGGGTTGAGGTCCGTGCTCGGTAGCTCCAGGACCTGCCAGGCGGTACGATCCAGGAGCACCGGGCCGGCCCACGCTTCCGCGGCGACCCAGGTTTTCGTACATCCGGCCCACTCCGCCCGCGGGAGCACGGCTTCCAGAGCGCGTGCCGACACCCGGAGCGGGGCTCCTCGCAAGCGCGGCCGCTCCAGGCCGGTGGAAAAGAGCCGCACCGCGCCGCGGCGGGGACCGTCGACCGGCTTCCAGTACAGCCGGTAGCAGAGCGCGGCGTGCGCCGGACCGC
>CAYQDT010000607.1:0-3487 GCA_964416225.1 uncultured bacterium | reverse complement strand
CGGCTCGCTCTTCTCCCGGCGCTCCACCCGGGGACCGCGCATCCGCTGGTACTCCGCCGCCGCGCGCTCCTTACCGGGCAGGGCCAGCCCCAGCCAGCCCGCATGGAGCGCGGTCCAGACCCCCAGCGCGCCCGCGCTCCAGCCGAGCCCATAGCTGACCGGCGCCCGCTTCGCCCGCCGCCTCCCGCGGTAGCCGAGGAGCATCAGCAGGAGAACCGTGCCGGTGAGGCCGAGATAGAGGCCGCCGTTCTGCGAAAGCTCCGGCCGGAGAAAGGTGGGATAATAGCCGGTTCCGAACCGCAGGAGGAACCAGACGAATCCGCCGAGGCCCGCGCCGAGGACCAGGTTCCGGGTGAGGGTTACCAGGCAGAAGGAGAGCGTGCAGAAGAAGAGGACGGGCGGGAGCAGCCGGCCCAGCGACTGCAGATACGGGACCCACTGGACGGGGGACTTGCTGTGGATCGCCTGCGCGATCGTCGCGGCGCCGTACTCCAGCAGGAGCGGGAGGGCGATGGCGGCGGTCATTCCCACCCAGCGCCCGGCGATCAGCTCCTCCCCCGCCACGACCTTGCTGTCCAGCAGCTCAGTCAGGTCGTACCGCTGGGGACGGTTCGCCAGGCCGGCCGCGAGGAAGAGGAGCAGCAGGCACGCCAGCGGTCCGATTTTGGCGGACAGGATCCAGCCCACCGGGAACGAGGCGTTGTCCGCGGCCATCCAGACGGTGGCCGCGCCGAAGAGCGCCAGCACCGCCGCCACGATCCACGGCCCCGGGCTGGCGAGATTCAGGCGGAGCTCGAGCAGCGCCGTGCCCGACGCCCGGCCGACACCGGCCTCCACGGTGTGGGCCGGGCCGTGCGGACGGTGGATGGGCGAAGCCGAGGGAAGCGCCTCAGGCGGTGCGGACATCCGCGGCCCCTCCCATGAGCCAGACGTAGGCGTCCTCCAGCGTCGGCTCCCGCCGCTCCGCGCCCGGTACCGCGGTCTCCGCCGCCACGAAGCGGGCGAGGACCCCGCCCATCTCGCGCTGGACCCCGGTGAGGGTGTGATTCTGCTGGAGCCATGTCACCCCGGCATCGTCCGTCATCACCTGCCACGTCCGACCCTGCGCCTGCCGGATCATCTCGACCGGGGTGCCGTGGAAGATCACCGCTCCCCGCTTCATCACCGCGATCCGCTGCGCGGTGGCCTCGACGTCTTCCGCGATGTGGGTGGAGAGAATGATGATCCGGTCGCCGCCCAGCTCCGAGAGGAGGTTGCGAACGCGGATCCGCTCCTCGGGGTCCAGGCCCGCCGTCGGCTCGTCGAAGATGAGGAACCGGGGCTCATGGACGAGTGCCTGCGCGATGCCGAGCCGCCGCTTCATGCCGCCCGAGAGCGCGCCGACCTTGCGCCGACGCACGTCCGCCAGGTTGACCCGCTCCAGGAGCTCGTCCACGCGCGCTCTTCGCTCTTTCGCGCGGGAGAGGCCGGCCAGGAGGCCCATGTAGTCCAGGCATTCGGCGACGGTGAGGGATGGGTAGAGGCCGAACTCCTGCGGCAGGTAGCCGAGCAGCGCGCGGACCTGCGGCTTCTGGTATCGGACGTCGTACCCATCGATGAGCGCCGTTCCCGCGCTCGGCTCCAGCAGGGTCGCGAGCATCCGCATGAGGGTGGTCTTTCCCGCTCCGTTCGGCCCGAGCAGGCCGATGATGCCCCGCTCCAGCCGGAGATTCAGCGGCTGGACCGCGGTGACATCCCCCGGGTAGGTCTTGGTGAGGTTGATCGTCTGGACTTGCACGGCGTTGGAAGGAGGTGAGGAGGTGAGGCCGCGAGGCCGCGGGACGGAGATCACCCGCCGGTGGCCGCGGCGGGTGGTGCGTGAACAGGAGCCGGCTGCCGCCTGGATGCGGATCTATCCGTACCATACGCCGGCGATCTGTTCGGAGCCTCCCAATTCAGAGGGCGCAGCGGCGCGGAATCATGATTCTCGCCGCCGGCCGGCGCCCCGGCGATGCGTCACCCGGCGGGTGGGGAAGCGCCGCGGCCCGCTCGGATGGCGCCCGGCCGGCCGGACGGTTGGTCCTCCGGAAGAGCGGTATGTGACAGACCGTGTCGCCGGACCCTAAAGAAGCCGCGCGTCTCTCGCCAGAATAACGTAGAACGGCGACCCAGAGTTACGGAGTAGAGACAATGCCCCAGTTTTCCTACGAGGCGGTGGAGCCCAGCGGCCGCGTGGTAAAAGGCAGCCTGGAAGCAGAGAGCGCTGCCGTGGTGCTCGGGAAGCTCCAGACCCTGAACTACACGGTAGTGGACGTCACCGAAGCGCGCGTAGCCGGAAAGAAGCTTCTGGGCGGCGCCGGGAACGGCAAGGTGAAACTGGCCGCCCTCGTGGTCTTCAGCCGCCAGTTCGCCACGATGGTCAACGCCGGCATCAACATCCTGAAGTGCCTGGACATCCTGGAAGGGCAGACCAAGGACCCGGTGCTGAAGCCGATCATCGGCGAGGTCCGCAAGGACGTGGTCGGCGGCTCCAGCCTGACCGAGGCGCTGGCGCGGCACCCCAACGTCTTCTCGAAGCTCTTTGTCAGCATGGTCCGCGCCGCGGAGGCGGGCGGTATCCTGGACCAGATTCTGGATCGGCTTGCGGTGTTCCTGGAGAAGGAGCAGGAAGTGATCGGGCGGATCAAGGGCGCGATGGTCTACCCGGTCTGCGTGCTCGTCTTCGCCATCCTCATCGTCATCGCGATGTTCATCTTCGTCCTTCCGACGTTCAAGGACATCTTCTCGGACATGAAGACGGACCTGCCGCTCATCACGAAGATGCTCTTCATGATCAGCGACCTGATCCGCGGCAACTGGTTCCTGCTGCCCACCATTCCGCTCGGCACCTACTTCGGCTTCAAGTACTACAACCGGACGGAATCCGGGAAGTGGAATCTGGATAAGCTGAAGCTCCGGATTCCGGTGGTAGGCGAGCTGGTGCAGAAGATGGCCATCTCCCGCTTCAGCCGGACCTTCGGAACCCTGGTGAACAGCGGCGTGCCGGTGCTCCGCGCGCTGGAGATTGTGGCGGAGACGGCCGGGAACGTGGTCATCGCGAAGGCGGTGGATGACTGCCGCGCCAGCGTCCGGGAAGGACAGCGGATCAGCGCTCCGCTCGCCGCGAGCGGGCTCTTTCCGCAGATGGTCACGCAGATGATGGACATCGGCGAAGAGACGGGCCGGATGAGCGAGATGCTCATCAAGATCGCCACCTTCTACGATAACGAGGTGGAAGTGACCGTGAAGGCGCTCACCTCCCTCATCGAGCCGCTGCTTATCGTTTTCCTCGGCGGCATCGTTGGCTTTATCGTCGGCGCGATCATGGTCCCGATGTTCAGCCTGATCAACGCCATCCAGAAGTAAGTAAGCAACGCGGTATCCAGAGGCCCGGGCAGTGCGGCGAGACAAATTCACACTTGTCCACATTGCCCGGGCCTCCGAATACCTGAACAACCCCCTCCCGATC
>CAYQDT010000606.1:0-3487 GCA_964416225.1 uncultured bacterium | reverse complement strand
AATGAAGCTCCGCGATGGCAATCCCGGATTCCCCCGCGACCGCGTACAGCAGGTAGCTCTTCCCGTGCTCCTCAAAGAGAGCGGGATCGCGGAGAGCGCGGATCGGCCGGTCGACGGCGCCGATTCGGGCCGGGACCAGCGGCAGGCCGGCGCCTTCCCAGGGGGTTTCGGGCGCGAGAACCTCTTCCGGCGGGGTGGCTTTCCAGCGGGACCAGTCGCCCTGGAGCGGAACGTGCGCATACAGGATCCGCTCGGGGCGGTCGCCGGCGCGGGTATAGAAGACGTCCAGCCCCTCGCCCCGGCGCCGCACCGCGCTGTGGATCGGGGTCGGCGGTTCGGGGAACGGGGATGGGCCGGGCTCGAACGGGGTCAGGCCGTCCCGGGAGCGCCAGAGCTTTCCCGGCATCGCCAGGGCGTACCACCAGCCGTCGTACCGGAACAGCCGCCAGTAGGCGGATCCGCGCCCGACCGGCTCCCGGAGCGCCGTGAACCGCAGGCCGTCCGGGGAGAGCGCCACCCGGGTATGCTGCGCCCCCTCGCCCGGCGTCAGGCCGTGGTAGTACATCCGGATCTGGCGCCGCTCCGGGTCCACCACCACCTCCGGAGAGGCGATGTGATCCGTGAAATACGAGTCCGCCAGCGGGAGGGTCCCCGGCCGGTAGATCTTCCAGGGTCCTTCCAGACGATCCGCGTAGGCGAGGCGGATGTACGTCCCGCGGTGGTCCGCAAAGTAGAGATAGTAGGCCCCCAGGGGCTTCTCCACCCACGGCGGGACGCGGATCAGGCTGGGGCCGTTGATGTTGGTCCCGATGCTGGGGTCGCTCTGGGGAGTGACGATCGGGTTGCCGGGAAGACGGCGCGCGGCCGGGGCGGCCGGCGGCGCGCCCGCCGCGCCGGCATGCGGCCGGAGGAGAAGCGCCGCGGCCAGCAGCGCCCCGGTGAGGCCCACCCGCAGCAGACGGCTGCCCGGCGCCGGGCTCATCCCGCTTCCGGCGTGAAGCCGAGCACGATATCGAAGCGGGCGGAGAGCTCCCCGATGCGGGAGCCCGGCACCGGGTTGAAGGCGACCAGCACGGAGCGGCGCGCCTGCTCGCCCTGAATGCCGCGGAACACGCCGTCCCGCTCGTTCAGCGGCTCGCCCTGGAGGTAGCACTGCGTGGTGATCAGCTCCTTCGAGGCCTTGCGGACCTTGAAGTGGATGTGCGGCGTCCGGCCGGGGTACGGGACCGGCTTGATGGTCCGGAAGTAGTACTCGCCGCTGCTCCCGGTGAGGAACCGCCCGAAGCCCTGGAAGTGGACGTCATGCCGCTCCCGGTGCGGGCAGGCGGTGTGAATGTAGATCCCGTTGTGGTCCACCTGCCAGATCTCCACCAGCGCGTTCCGCACCGGCTCGCCGCGCCCGTCCAGGATGCGGCCGCTCAGGTGGGTGATCTCCCCGACCGCGGGCGTGAGGTCGCTGTTCACCACGATGAGATCGTTGTCGGTGTCCAGCGGGAGTTGATTCGGATAGAACGGCCCCTCCGTCTGCGGCGGCGTCCGGGTCAGCTCCTCGGCAAAGACGCCCCGCGCGGCAAGAGCGGCGGCGCCGAGCGAAAGGCTCCCCAGCAGGGCCCGGCGACTCGAGCGGGAAATCGGATGGTCCATGAGCGTTCTCCAGAAAGGGCGCGTCCCCAGCAGCCGCTCCCTAAGACGGAGTTTTTCCCGCACGGTCACGCCTCCGCGCCGCGGGGTCGACGGGAAGCGTGGTCGGCGGGGGAAGGGCGGCGGCCGGCGAGGGGGCGGGGCCGCGTGCCCGAACGATCTCCGGCGGGACGTAAGAATCGTAAGCAGGGGATGGGGGTGGTGAGGCCGCTGTACGACCCCCGGGCCGACAGTGTACCGGCTGGCGGTTTACAACCGGGTAAAAAAATGGAAAAATGTAAACCGGAGAGACTGATGAATACTATTGGAGAGCGGCTAAGGAGCGCCCGGCTGGCAGCCGGTTTGAGCTTGCGAGACCTGGCAGCTAAGGCGGCGCCGTTGTCGCCTACGGCTATCTCGAAGTACGAGCGCGGCGAAGACATGCCTCGTCCGAGTACGTTGCTGCGCCTCGCCAGCGCCCTTCACCTGCAGTCCGCTTACTTCCTCCGGCCCACCACGGTTACGGTCGAATGCCCGCGCTACCGCAAGAACAGCCGGTTTGGTAAGAAGGCACAAGACGCGGTGCAGGCGCAGGTCCGGGATTGGTTAGAACGATACCTGGACGTTGAGGCGGTGTTTCCCGCTAACCGGTTCGACCCGCCGGCACTGAAGCCGGATGACCGGCGTACCATTACCAGCCTGGATGAGGCCGAGGCTCTTGCTGCCGAGATTCGGCACCGTTGGGACCTCGGAACGGACCCTGTCGAAAATGTGCCTGAGGCATTGGAGGACCACGGACTCAAGGTTCTGCTCACCCAAGCGCCTGCAGGCTTTGATGGTCTTTCTTGCTGGGCCAACCAGACCATTCCGGTAGTGGTCGCCAACACCTCCAAAACGTGGGACCGCCAGCGCTTCGACCTGGCACATGAGGTTGGCGAGCTGCTGATTGATGCCGGTGCGGGGGTGGACCAGGAAAAAGCCGCGCATCGCTTTGCAGGGGCCTTCCTCGTACCGCGCGACGCGGTCGTACGTGAATTGGGGGGTCGGCGCGGAACGTTGGACCTCGCAGAACTGCGCATTCTCAAAGAGAAGTACGGTCTGAGTATGCAAGCCTGGGCACGTCGGGCGCTCGATACCGGCGTCATCAGCCAGAGCTCTTACGAGCGGCTCTGCATTCATTTCTCCGTGTCAGGTCTGCGAACCGACGAGCGGACCGCGGCTCGAGAACCGGACCAGGCGCATCGGTTCGAGCTGCTGGTGCATCAAGCCGAGGCTGAAGGGTTCATCACCCCATCGCGTAAAGCCCAGCTTCTAGGTGTAACGCCGGCGGTGTCCCAACGACACGTCTCACGAGAGGACCTGGCACGAGCGGTGGCGGAAAGCACAGAGCTGTACGACGACGAGGAAGCCCGAGAATGGACCTCGATTGCCGGGGAAGCGCTCGAAGATGAGTAGAGGCGAAGTCTGGTGGGTTCAGTTCGACCCCGGCCGACTGGGTGACGAGATGCGGAAAACGCGACCTGCGGTCGTGGTGAACGATGACGTGTTTGGGGTGCTCCGCCTCAGATTAGTGGTTCCTCTCACGGGACGGAAGGCGTCCCACGAGGGGAAGCCATGGCTGATCGACATTGCTCCGAACGCGATGAACGGATTGGAGAAGCGTGTTTCAGCCGACGTGCTCCAGATTACATGCATCTCCGAAGAACGGCTCTGCTCCCGAATGGGCAGCCTGTCCGCAGAACAGATGGTGGAAATTGCAGCTGCGATCGCGATGGTTGTCGGTTACGCATGAACTGCGACGGTTGCGACTGTGAGCCTCGTTCGATCCGAGGCATTTGCTCTTCGTGACCACGGCAATGCCAGTGCG
>CAYQDT010000605.1:0-3492 GCA_964416225.1 uncultured bacterium | reverse complement strand
TCGCGTGGAAGGACTGCGTCAACGGCAGCGCCTCCCCCTACGACGACAACGGTCACGGCACGCATGTGGCCGGAATCGTAGCCGGCAGCGGCGACTCCTCCGGAGGGCTGTTCCAGGGAAGCGGCGCGCGGGCGGATCTCGTGGGCGTGAAGGTGCTGGACGGTACCGGCGCCGGCACCGTGAGCAACGTCATCGCGGGGCTGAACTGGTGCGTTCAGAACAAGGACGCGTTGAACCTGCGCGTGATCAACCTCTCGCTCGGACACCGTCCGGCAGAGAGCTACAAGACGGATCCGCTTTGCGTCGCGGTCCGGAACGCGGTGCAGAACGGCTTGGTGGTGGTGGTGGCCGCCGGGAACATGGGCAAGAACAGCCTGGGGCAGATCGTCTACGGCGGGATCACCTCCCCCGGCAACGAGCCCACGGCCATCACCGTCGGCGCCTCCAACACCATGCAGACGCCCGGCCTCTCGGACGATACGGTCTGCACGTACAGCAGCCGCGGCCCGACCGCGATCGACCAGATCGCCAAGCCGGACGTGGTGGCCCCGGGCAACAAGATCGTGTCGCTGCGCTCGCCGGGCTCCTACCTGGACGTCACCTACCCCAGCAACGTGGTGGCGCCCGCTTCCTACGGCAGCACCGCAACAGTCCCCAGCTATTTCACGCTGTCCGGGACCAGCATGGCTGCCCCCACGGTAGCCGGCGTGGCGGCGCTGGTGCTGCAGGCAAACCCCCGGCTGCGGCCGAATGCGGTGAAGGCGCTTCTGATGTACACCGCCATCCCGCTGCAGCTCCGGAACAGCCTGGGCCAGCCGCTCTCCACGGGCCAGTCCCTGCTCACCCAGGGGGCGGGCTGCGTGAACGCGCTGGGTGCGGTGGAAACCGCCACCAAGATCAACACGACCGTGCCTTCGGGAGCCTACTGGCTCACTGCGGGCCTCTCCAAGCTGACCGTCATCAACGGAACAGCCTATAGCTGGAGCGGGACCGTCAAGTACGGCAACCAGCTCCTGACGGGCGACGCGCTCTTGAACACCAACCAGGTGGTCTGGAGCGACCAGGTGGTCTGGAGTGACAGTGTCACCGCAACCATGCCCGTCGGCGGAACCGCCGCGGTCACGGACGTGGTGAACGCGGATCCTCTCTGGGCCAGCCAGGTGGTCTGGAGTGATCAGGTGGTCTGGAGTGACGCCTACAACGGGAGTCAGGCCAGCCTCGAAGCACAGGTAGGTGGAGACTAGACAGTACGGGTGCGGCCCCGCATCCAACGCCGTTCGGATGACGGGCGTTGGATGCGAGGCGGCCTGGACGAGACTATCGCCGCATGCCGCCCGGTCGGGCTGTTGCCAGGTTCCCGGCCGGCGGTTGGCAGGCTGCCGGTTCCAGCGGTCAGCGAGGCGTCCCGCCGCTAACAAATCCGTTCGGGAAGACGTCGAGCCGAGGCCCCCGGCTCTCGCTTTCCGGGACCGCTCCAAGGCGGGGAAACGGGAGATACCGGATGCCGGCCGGCGTCAGCCGGGCCCGCTGATGCTCTTGCGGAAAGGCGGCGAACTGCACCGCGTGCGCCCGACGCAGCTCCCGAACCCGCTGCAGCTCCGGGCGTGAGTTCACCCCCAACGGCTTCCAGGAGTTCCAGCACCTGTGTTCGCCGGTCGATGCCGTAGCCGCGATCCGCGGTGGCCACGGGCTCGGCGGCATCTACCGATAGGCGCCGGATCCCACCCATTCCCAGGCACTCACCCAGACGATGCAGGAGTTCCGGACGGTGGACGACGCGGTGGCGCACCTGGGGCGAGCGGGCTAGGCGGCGTCCTCGGGGCGCGCCCCCTGTTGCTCCTGAGAAACGGTAGACCGTCGTGCTTTCCGTAATGAAGCCGAGCCGGGGGACAGAGCCCGGGGAATAAGTGAGGGGAGTTTCGGTCGTTCCGGCCCCAGGTATGATCGTGCGAAGAGCGCTTCCGGAGGGGCCGGCGCTCGGCAGAGGGGAAGGATGCCAGCACGGAATCAAGATCTCCATGGGATGGTGCCGGACAAAAGCAGCGTCGCGCTGCTGCTGGTGGACGTCATCAACGACATGGATTTCGAGGGTGGGGAGCAGCTACTCCCGCTCGCCACCGAGGCCGCCCAGCGGATCGCCGTGCTGAAGCGCCGCTGCAAGGAGCGCGGCATCGCCGTCATCTATGTGAACGACAACTGGGGTCGCTGGCAGTCCGACCTGAGCCGGTTGATCCAGCACTGTGTGGAGAAAGGCACGCCCGGTAAAGCCATTGCGCAGCTCCTGCGGCCGGACGAGGACGACTACTTCGTGCTGAAGCCGAAGCACTCGGGCTTTTTTTCGACCACCCTGGATGTGCTCCTGAGCTACCTCGGTGTGAAGACGGTGATCCTCACCGGCTTTGCCGGGAACATCTGCATCCTTTTCACCGCCAACGATGCCTACATGCGGGACTTCCACCTGGCCGTTCCCTGCGACTGCTGCGCGTCGAACAGCCGGGAAGAGAACGACCAGGCGCTGGAGATCATGCGAAAGATCCTGAAGGCGGACATTACGCCTTCCACCGATCTGGATCTGGAAACGCTTCAGGAATGCTCGGAGCGGGGACGCGATCCCCGCCCTCGCAGTGCGGCGGAGGAGTTTACCGGGGAGCAGCGGAAGGTCGCCTGAGAGTCCGCTGCGGCCCATGAAAAAGCCCCCGCAGTCCTGCGGGGGCTTTTTCATGGCCTGTCGGCTTTCCGCCCCTAGAGAAACGGTCGCTGGTCGTTGCCCAGATCGAGCGGCCGGGGCAGGTCGCTCTCGCCCATCAGGAAGCGGTCGACGCCCGCCGCAGCCTGCCGGCCCTCGGCAATCGCCCAGACGATCAGGCTCTGGCCGCGCGTCATGTCACCGGCGGTGAAGACGCCGGGCACGCTGGTCATCCGGTCGACGTCGCTCTTCACGTTCCCCTGGCGGGTGAGCTCCACGCCCAGATCCTCGAGCAGGCCATTCCGCTCCGGCCCGACGAACCCGAGCGCGAGGAGGACGAGCTCCGCTTGCCAGATCTGCTCGGAGCCGGGGACTTCGACAAACGTCGGGCGTCCCTCCTTGAACTCCATCTCGACCCGAACGGTTTTCAGCGCCTTGACGTGGCCGTCCTCGTCGCCGATGAACTCCTTCGTGCTGATCTGGAACTCGCGGTCGCAGCCCTCGTCGTGCGCGGGCTGGCTGCGGTTCGGAAGCGTCATCAGGAACTGCGGCCACGGGTTGTCCTCCGCCCGGCTGTCTGGCGGGCGGGGCACAATCTCGAACTGCGCGATGCTCTGGGCCCCCTGGCGCCGGGCGGTGCCGAGGCAGTCCGCGCCGGTGTCGCCGCCGCCGACGATGACCACATGCTTCTCCTTCGCGTGGATGTACGGCACCGTCTCATCCGGATCGCCATACGGCGGCGTGTTCTTCACCTGCACGCCGTCCCGCGCCTCCACGCCGTCTCCCAGCGAATACCGGTTCGCCAT
>CAYQDT010000604.1:0-3512 GCA_964416225.1 uncultured bacterium | reverse complement strand
ACTCAGCTGGAGCTCCTGGCAGTTGATGAACACCATCCACATGCTGGCGTGGACATGCAGCACGGGCAGTACCGGATGGGCAAGAAGCTGATGCTGGAGCCCGGCCGCGAGCGCTTCGCGAACGATCCCGACGCGAACAAGATGCTGTTCCGCGAGTACCGGGAGGGCTTCGTGGTGCCCCGGCACGCCTAGCCGCCTCCGTCCCTGCCTCCCAGCGCCCTCCGTCCAGCAGGCCGGGGGGCGCTTTGGTTTGCCACCGATCGCGCGCGGAGCCGGGCCCGGAGCCCGTGCCGCCGGCAGTGTCCGCATGGCCCGCGAGGAGCAGGACGCATCCGGCGCTCGGTTTCGAGCGGGGTCCGGACTGGCGCCGCTGCGCATCGTTATCCGGTGATCAGGTGAGTGCGTTCACCGCGCGGAGGAGCGCCTGCAGATAGCCGGTACTCCACGCGCGGCCGCGGTGGCACCAGGGGGTATCGTTCACCATCCGCGGCACGTGATCATCGATGATGAACCCGCGGAAGCCGACCTCCTGGAGCGCCCGCATCACGGTCACGGGATCGGAGTTGCCGTCTCCGAGAAACACTTCCGTGAATTCTTCCGCGCCTCCCACCACGTCGCGGAAGTGGACGTAGAACAGCCGGCCGCGCTCACCGAAGTAGCGGATCGCCTCCAGCACCCCTTCCCCGGCCCGCATCTCGGACCAGCACCCGTGGCAGAAGTCCAGTCCGTGCATGGCGCTGGGGTGCCGCTCCATGGCCCGCTGGAACCCCCTGAAGCTGCGGAAGATGCGGGGGATACCGCCCAGGGTGGGTACCGGCGGGTCGTCCGGGTGAAGCGCCATCCGCACGCCCGCTTCCTCGCAGACCGGCAGCATCCGGTCGAGATACCAGTCGTAGCTCTCCCAGAGCTCCTCCTCCGAATAGACCCGCTCGTGCGAGAGCAGCGCCGGCTCAGCCGCGGACATCCGGAACTGCGTGGCGGTGGCGCCGCCGCGGACCAGCGCCTCGCGGGACGTCCGCCAGACGCCGTTCGGCATCCAGTGGTAGCCGAGGATCGGAATTCCCGCGCGGCCCATATTGCGGACCGTCTGCTGCATGTTCTCCAACTGCCGCTCCCGTCCCGGCAGCCCCAGCATGATCCGGTCGTAGAAGGCTACCGGTACGTTCTCCAGGGCAATCAGGCGGAGCCCCGCGGCCTCGGCGCGCTCCTTCCACGCCGCGAGGTCCTCATATTCCCAGCGTTCTGCGCCCGGGAGGGCAGGCGTGTTCAGCAGCACGTCGTCGCAGCCGCACTGCTTCACGAAGAGCATTTGCTCGTCCGTGAGCTCGCGGAATTGCCCCAGTGCGATGCGCATCGGCAGCGCATTCAGGTCCAGCATCGTTGCCTCCCGTATGATCCGGACTGCGTCGGCGGAGCGCGGACTCTCCTGCCCCGGCGCCCCTACCCGCGCTCCTCCAGGCGCACCTGCTCGGGCACGTCATCCAGCCCGTAATACCGGTGGGCGATCCGCTGCCGGTACACCTCCACGATTCGGAAACCCGAGGGGTCTTTCCCCAGCGGCTTCCCGACCGCGCTGGTGGTGATCATCTCCATGGCGCCGTCCCGGCCGTACGCGTTCCGGTGGTAGTGGCCCGCCAGCACGGCGCGCACCCCCGCGTCGCGGAGAGCCTGCAGCATCGGCATCCGCCGCGCCGACGGGATGTTGAAATACTGGTCCGGTTCGTCCGGGCGCTCCAGAAACCATGGGTGGTGCTGGAAGACCAGCAGGTGGACCGGATCCAGCGCGCGGGCGGCCGACAGCTCGCCGCGGATCCAGCGGTCCTGCTCCGCGTAGGCGTTCGGAGCCCCGGTGGGATCCGAGTAGAGGCTGGAGTTGAGGACCAGGCAGCGCACGCCGCCGACCCAGAAGCCGAAGTAGTCGTCACCGAAGTCACGCCGGTAGGACGCGATCGACGCCGGTGTCGGCCGGTTGCCCACATCGTGGTTGCCGCACACGCAGACCAGAGGAATAGCCGGATCCACCTCCCCCATCAAACGCTGGTACTCCGCCACCTGCGCCGCGTGGACGGCTCCGCCCGGCACCTGATTCACGAGGTCGCCGCAGACGATTACGAACCGGGGCCTCAGCGTGTTGATGCGGGCCACCGCCCGCGTGACGAGCTCCGTCTCCCGGCGGAAGTCGAGGTCGTTCGCGAACATCCCGAACTGCGTGTCCCCCATCTGGATGAAGAAGAAGGCGCCGTTCCACCGGCCCTCCCGCTCGCGGTTCAGGCCCGGGTAGGCGCGGCTGCGCGGGGTCGCGAGCGCGCGCCGCTGCGGCTCGGCACCCAGGCGCTGCGGGACGGAGGCTGCCGCCAGCCAGCCGGCGCCGCGCTTCAACAGGGATCTCCGTTCCATACCACTCCCGGCATCCGGACGCGGACGCCGGACTCTCTTTGGCGCCGGGTGCCGGAGGCTCCTTCCGCGGACCGATATGCTCGCACGCCAGCGCCGGCCGGGACGGATAAACTAACCAGCATCCGCGCGGGAGCTTTCGATGCCTCACTACCTGCCCATCTGCTTAAATCTGGAAGGCCGGCTCGTCGTCATCGTCGGCGGTGGAAACGTCGGCACGCAGAAGGTGCGGGACGTGCTGGAGTGCGGCGCTCGCGTCCGCGTGGTGAGCCCCGTGGTGAGCCCGGGCATTCGGGAAGCCGCCGAAGCGGGCCGGATCAGTCTGGACGAACGCCGCTACGCCCCCGGCGACATCGAGGGTGCGTTCCTGATCGTCGTCGCGACCGACGACCCCGCCACGAACGGGGCCGTGTATGCGGAAGCGAGCGCGGCCAGCCAGCTCGTGAACGTCTGCGATGACCCGCCGCACTGCAATTATATTTTTGCGTCGCGGATCGAGCGAGGCCCGCTCACCGTCTCCATCTTCACGCACGGAACGGCGCCGGCCTTCGCCCGCCGGGTGCGGCGGGAGCTGGAAGCCTGGTTCGGGCCGGAGTATGGGGAGCTTGCCGAGCTTCTCGCGGAGATTCGCCCGCGCGTGAAGGCGCTGGAGGGGCTCACCCAGCCGGACCGCCAGCGCATCTTCGAGCGCCTCGTCTACAGCGAGGCCCTGCTGCTCTTCCGCGAGGGCCGGGCCGGGGAAGCCCGTGCCCTCGCGGAGCGGATTATCCGGGAAGACGGCGGGGCCAGGGCGTGATTCCCAGGGGCCCGGCAGAGTGCGGGCAACCGGGAACCGGTACCGAACGACCTCCGCTGCTTCTGGAGACCGTAAAGCAGCCCGCGTCTTCCAGGCCCACGCTCCGCCCGTCCGCTACGCTCCGTTGATCTGCGCCTTGAGGAACTCCCGGAACTCGGGTCCCTGCTCGGGGTCGCGAAGCAGGAACTGCACGAGCGCCTGGTAGTATCCCTGCGGCTCACCCGTGTCCAGCCGCTCCCCGTCATAGACGCAGCCGCTCAGGCCGCCGGCCTTGCCGACGCGCTCGAAGGCGGCGGTGAGATAGAACTCGCCGCCGCGGTGG
>CAYQDT010000603.1:0-3515 GCA_964416225.1 uncultured bacterium | reverse complement strand
CCTGCATCGGCTCACCCCGGCGCAGGCGGCCGCGCTGCGATCGCTGCAAGCCGACGAGCTGGGTCAGCAGCGCTGGTTCGAACGGCAGGCCGAGGAGTACATCCGGCGGCATCCCGTGGAGACCGCGCGCGGGATGGCGGTGAAGGTGGCGGCGGGGTTCTCCCCGGTCATGAGCCCTCGGAAGCAGGGCGCCGTCCAGTGGCTTTACCTGGCTTCCTATGGGCCGGCACTGCTCCTGGGAACCGCCGGGATGTGGCGCAGCCGCCGCCACTGGCGAGAGCACCTGCTCATCTACCTGCTCTTCGCGGCGTTTGCGGCGGTGAGCGCCCTCTTCTGGGCACACACCAGTCACCGGACCTACCTGGACGTCTACCTGATTCTCTTCGCGGCGCCGCTGATCACGCAGGTCCCACGCCCGCGCCTGGAGTCTTTAAACTCCCACGCCGGGCCCGGCACCGGACCGGCTTCCGGCAAGCGGGCGTCGGCGGGCCGGCAGGCGTCCACGCCGCTATCGGGACAGCCACGGTCTCACTGCGGCGCCTTCTCCCTCATTTCGGGAGGCGGGTTGAGCACCCAGCGGATCCGCACATTGCCCGGCGAGATGATCTCCACCTGCGCGAGGGCGGACTTCACGCCGCGGACTTGAAGCAAGCGCCGCTGGTCCATGCTGACATCCAGCGGACGATAAAGCGCGGGGGGCTCCTGCAGAAGGACCTGGCGCGCGCGCCGGCGCAGCTCCTCGTCCCCGCCCTGCATCTCAATCTCGGCAATCTTCAGTTCGAGGATCTCGAAGCGGAGAATGCCCGTCCGGGTAGCCTCTTCCAGGATGCTCTCCGACACGCGCGCCACGTACCCCTGGTCACGGTAAAGACGCTCGATCGCGGAGATGTCGGCCTGGAGCTGCGGGCCGTTGAGCACCTGTCCCAGCTTGGTTGAGATCGCCGCGCGGATGGAGCGTTGGTCAACCACCGTGTTCCCCAACACGCGGATGAAGGTGACCTTCGGCCATTCCACCACCCGAAACTGCACGCGGGCATGGCCGTTCTCCGTCTGCTGGGATGCGGCGACGCTCCGGAAGAAACCGAGAGCCAGAATCGCCTTCCGGTCCGCTTCCATTCGTGCCGGGTCCAGCGGCTCGCCGGGCCGGAGCGAGATCGCCTTCCGAATGGCTGCTTCCTCAACGTTCGCACAGCCGGCAACCGTCACCGAGTCGATGACCGGCGGCGCGGCGGTGACCGGACCGGGCACGGCAGCCACGAGCACCAGGGAGGCGAGGATGCGGAGGGTGGATCGGCGGTGCATGGAGTGGATCTTCGGGACGGCTACTACCGGTCCCGTCCTTCCTGATGTTCCGACAACAGATTTTGTTTCAATAGGGACCGCGCGGCAAGTCACCGCCCGCAGCTCATTCCGGAGCAAGCGACGCAGAGACAGAAGCACGTGGCTCCGGAAAGGTCCGGAGCCACGTGCTTCCGTGTCGCGCGCACTCCCGGGACGCCTATTTGCCGTTCCTCGGAGCGCCGGAACCGCCGCCCGGTCGTCCGCCTGGATAGCCGCCCGGATAGCCGCCGCCCGGTCGGCCTCCCGGGTAGCCGCCGCGTCCGCCCATCCGGCCCATCGGAATGTTCTGCAGCAGGCTGTCGTACTGCTTGACCTGCTCCGGCTTGAGCAGCTTCTTCACGCTCGCCTCGTTCTCACCCTCGAGCTTCTGAAACTGCATCATCATTCCCGGCCCGCCGCCCGGGCCTCCGGACCCGCCGGAGCGGAACGCCGCCATCCGCTTCGCCTGCGCGTCGTCCGCAAGCTTCTTCAGCTTGGCCTGCTGATCCGCAGAAAGACCCGAGAGCAGTACCAGCGGACGGCCCGCGCGTCCGAGCCCGATATATTTCGAGAACGTCGCCCTCATCCCGGAATACTGCTTCTTCTGGTCGTTGTTGAGAACGGCCAGCCCCTGCTGATCGAATTTCCGCCGTACCCGGTCGAAAGCGCCGGGCCCGCCCGGTCCCCCAGGACTACCCGGACCGCCGGGGCCCCCCGGACCCCCCGGGCCCCCGGGCCCCCCGAAGCTGGCCCGGATCTCATTCATCATCTGATCGCGGAGTTCGTCCAGCTTCTTCCTCTGAGCCTCGGTGAGCCTGTGTTTTTTCTGCTCGTCCGGCGTGAGCGCCAGGGGAGACATGTTCCGCATTCCACGGCCGAATCCACCGCGCCGCCCGCCCGGTCCGGGCGCGCCGGGTGGGCCGGGCGGCGGACCGGGGCGCTGCGCGAGTACCGGACCGGAGACAAGCGTAGCCATGAGGCCAAGACTGAGGGCGATCGCGGGAATGCGTTCCATTCGTGTTCTCCTGCCGGCGCGGGCCTGTCGCCGACGTTAGGGTCGCTGAGCCTCGTGACGCATGGACGGTTCCTCCGGTTCGCGAGACTTGCCTGCTCTCCGGGTAAGAAGCCATCCCTGGGGCCCGGCGGCCACCCGGCCTTCCCGGCGGCCCATGTCTCCGTCGCCCCATCTCCCCATCTCCGTCCCAGTGACACCGTAATCAAATTCCCGGTTCCTCACCGCTCCCTACACACCGTGGCCCGGCGGTAACCGATCCTGGCTGCCCGGCCCTGGCACGGCGAAGCGGCCCCGCTCGGGGGAGACGCGGCCGGCTCACGCGGCGTCCGCCTCGAACACCAGCGCGGCGTTAATCCCGCCGAAGCCGAAGCTGTTGGAAAGCACCGTCCGGAGCGGCAGGCGGCGGGGCCCCTCGACGACGTAGTCCAGATCGCACTCCGGGTCCGGCTCGGTGAAGTTGCTGGTGGCCGGCACGAAGCCGTGCCGGATGGAGAGGCAGCTGATGGCCGCCTCAATAGCGCCGCTGGCTCCCAGCGGGTGCGCGTGGAGAGACTTGGTGGCGCTTACCGGAACGGAGTGCGCGCGCTCGCCCAGGAGCTGCCGGATGGCGGCTGTCTCCGTGCGGTCGTTCAGGGGGGTGCCGCTGCCATGGGCATTGACGGCGTCCACCTCTCCCGGCGCCACTCCCGCGTCACCCAGCGCCGCCCGCATGCACCGGTGGGCGCTGGCGCCGTCCGGGCGAGGCGCGGTCATGTGGTAGCCGTCGTTGGTGATTGCCGCACCGCTGAAGCGAGCATAGATGCGCGCCCCCCGATCCCGCGCCGCCTCCTCCGCCTCGAGCAGAAGCATCGCGGCGCCCTCTCCCATCACGAAGCCGTCGCGGGTGCGGTCGAACGGACGGCAGGCTCGCTCCGGCGGATCGAGCTGCCGGCTCATCGCCTGGATCACGTCGAAGGCTCCAAAACAGACTGGAGAGAGCGGCGCCTCGACCCCTCCCGCCAGCATCCGGTCCGCCTGCCCGAGTTGGATGAAACGAAGCGCGTTGTGCAGCGCGATCGTGCCGGCGCTGCAGCTATCGCCGTTCGCCGTCGCGGGTCCGGCGAGGCCCCATTCGATCGCGATGTTGCAGGAGCCGGCGCCGACAAAGACGGAGAGCGCGAGCATCGGATGCACTGCCTTC
>CAYQDT010000602.1:2990-3517 GCA_964416225.1 uncultured bacterium | reverse complement strand
TGGACCGGCTTGACCAGGTAGCCGGAGGCGCCGGCGTCGAGCGCGCTCTGGACCAGCGCCGGCTCGTTGTAGGCGGTGAGCATCACCACCGCCGTGCGGTACTCCCGGGTGATTTGCGCGGTTGCGTCGATGCCGTTCAGGTGCGGCATGTGGACATCCATCAGGATTACATTGGGTCTGAACGCGAGCGCCTTGGCCACCGCCTGCCGCCCATCGTGGGCTTCGCCAACCACCTCGTATCCGAGTGCCTGGACCTCCTTGCGCAGGCGCAGGGCCGTGACCGCCTGATCTTCGCAGATCAGGACCCGCACGGGCCGGGCTGCTTCCGCTCCGCCCGGCGCCGGGTTTCCGCCATTCATGCGTCGCACCCCATTCCGCGAAAGCTCACTGCGTGCCTCTGGTCCGGACGGGCGTGTTCCTCTGCCGGCGGATCAGAAGGCGGGAGGGGTCCGTTGCCGGCAACGCCGCTTCCAGCGGTCACCGGGCCGGCCGTGCGCTGCGTCGGGCCGGGCGCCGGTGCCGGGACC
>CAYQDT010000602.1:0-2980 GCA_964416225.1 uncultured bacterium | reverse complement strand
GACCGCCGGTGATGGATGATCCGGTGAGGCTCATGATCGATCTCCGTCACGTGGCGATCCGGCCGGTTTTGCCGCGAGCCGGCGCCCCGCTCGACGCTCCCGCCCCGCTTAGCTCCAGTGTGCCCCGTACCGGGGAGCCTGGCGCAATCCCGTGACCGGCGCGGCGCAGCCGGGCGTCCGGGTGGATACCGGCGGCGCAGCCGCGGGAGGGAGCGCGTGGGGAATAGGTGGTCGAGCGGGGCCGGCACCGCTGCGTCTCTCCTCCAACGGGTATAGGACCCCGGCACCGAGCGCAAATGGTCGGGCCGGAGGTGCGGTGCAGGGTGCGGTGCGCACTCACGCCCGGGGCAGTAACGGGAGACCGCGCCGGGTCCGGAGAAGGACATCGTCCTCTCCGCCGGGACACCGGGGCGCGGATCTCCCGCCGGCTCCGATCGGCTGGGCCCGGTGCACGCGGGTCCGGAAGCGGCGCGGGCGACGGCCGAGCGCGGAGGCAACCGGGGGCGTGTCCCGCGCTAAACGTCCCGGATACAGTTCATCGTCCCGAACGGGTTCGGCACGCGCCTGGGGGCCGCGGGGTCATCGACCCATTCCCCGTCGACCCGGAAGCGGTATTCGTAGCTGCCGGGCGGCAGCAGCATCTGAGCCTTCCACTCGCCCTTCCGGGAGGGCTTCATGGGTATTCCGTTGAGCTCCCAGTTGTTGAAGGAGCCGCAGACGCACACTTCCTGAGCTTCCGGAGCCGGAAGCGTAAACGAAACCGCTTTGCCCTTACTGACGTACATCCGTCCTCTCCATCCGTCTGGTCGATTGGCGGTACAGGATCCGCCGCGCGCCACGCCGGCTCGACGGCGGGCCGGTGCCGGGCGGCGGCCGCGAACGCTTTAGGGTGCCCCGCTCTCGAACCGTTGACGCGCGTTTTTATCGTTCTCGGGGCCCACGGATTACGGGAACCCCGCCGGGAGACGGCGGGGGGAGGCCTCGTCCCGCAAAAGAGTTTTCCGGGGATCAACGTCCGGCGGGTATCTGGTGCAGCGGATCGGCAACCGGGAATACTGAGCGTGCGGTCCCCTGAAGACCGCCCGTACGGTTTCTAACCCGCGAACGGGCCTTGCCTGGACCCGGACGTGCGGGTGACCGTTCACCGGAGGGAGTCATGTACGCGTATCAGCTTACGGCTCCGGCTCTCCGCCTCTGTATTCTGCTGTCCGCGTCGCGGGCGGTACTCTACTGCGCGGGGGAGATCGACCTTGCGAACATCCACCGCCTGGAAGAAGCGCTGAAGGTCTGCCTCGACGGAGCCGCCGCCGATGTGGAGGTAAATCTCCGAGAGGTGCGGTTTCTCGATAGCTGCACCCTGGACGCGCTGGATCGCGCCGGTTGCCGTCTGCTGGTGGACGGCCGGCGGCTGAAGGTCAGCGCGGAAGAGCGGGTGGCGCGCCTGTTTCGCCTGACCCGTCTCGGACAGTATCTGGTCCCCTGCCCCCCAAGCGCGATCAGCGCAGCCGCAGCCGGCCAACCGTCGGACCGCGGCTGGCCCGGAGTTGCTTTCGCGGCGGTCCGGCGAGCGACCGCCATGCCGGTGCCCAGGGTTCGGGTCGCCCGAAGGGCGCCTCATCCGGCAACCGGCATCCGCTGCGGCAAAAAGGCTCCCGAGAGCACTCCGCGGCTGCTGCGCATCGAGGTGTGGGAGCGCGGTGACGCACGGGGTGCCGGAACCGTAACCGGCTGGCACCCGCAGCGGCGCATTCATTAAGCATCCACCGCGCGCCCGGATGGACACCCGGGGCGGCGGGTCATGTGCCCAGGTACACATGGGGAGGTGGAAGGGCGCGCGTCGCGCAGCCGGAGCTCCAGCAGGGGCCGCCATTCGGTGCCGCCAGCGGCTCGCAGACGGCCGCCGTTCCCGATTCCTGGGCACTCCACGGATTTACTGCCCTCTACCCGCTTCGGAAGATGCGCCGGTGGTGCATGCTTCGCGCGGACCGGCACTCATGGGCGCCCCTCATTCCGGTCCCGTCGCGGATCGGCTCGCCCCCGGACTCACCGCCGCCCGACCCGCGGTGGCACTCACAGGTCCCGCAGCAGCCGCTCCGCCGAGCGTCTCGAGCGTGGTTGCCGGGAGCCGGAGACGCGGGGTGCTTTCCGGCGCGCGGTTAGCACCCGGCGGGCTGGGTATGCTGTTGACGGATGCCCGGCGCTGACGTGAGCGCAGCGATCGAGGGAGCGGTCGACCGGGCTGGTGCCCGGCCGGTCCCTGGAATTCGAGGGAAGCGCCATGGCCGAAATGAGAATCTGCCCGCGGTGCCGGATGGAGTTTGACTGGCCCGGCGTGGCCGAGGCGGGTGAGGAGTTCTGCTGTGCGGAATGTGCCCGGGGGGAGCCGTGCAGCTGCGTGCAGCATGATCACCGGTCGGAGAGCGCGGCCGTCGAGACGATGAGCGGCAGCCGCGGGGCCGGATAGAATGCCCCGCGCAATCGCGGCCGCACCCAGCTCCCGCAGGGCGCGCCGGCAACCGGTCCCGTCAGCAATTGGGCGCCGGTGAGGCGGTTACCGCCGCTCTGCGGCGGATGAGGGCCGGACAATGACCGATCGGACCACGACCGACGAGATGCTCGCCAGCCAGGTGGCACGGGAGCTCGCGGAGGAGCCCGAGGTGGATGTCCGTGCCCTGCGGGTGGACGAGGCCGCCGGGATCGTCCGCCTTTTTCGGCGTGAGCTCGAGCCTGCGTTAGGTCCGTCGAGCCGGGGAGGTTGCCGCGCGCTGCCCCGGCGCCCGGGCCGTGGATAACCTGGTGGCGGTGGAGTGCGCCCGTCCGCCCACCGACGCGGAGATTCAGGATGCGGCCCGGTCCGCTGCGGCGTCCGTAGATCCTCGCGTGGAGGTCGAGGTGAAGAACGGGATCGCCGTCCTCCGCGGGCAGGTGGCGCGTCCAGAACTCCTGGACGGCGTGATCCGCGCGGTCGAGGTGACAGCGG
>CAYQDT010000601.1:0-3535 GCA_964416225.1 uncultured bacterium | reverse complement strand
GCCTTCTCCCCGGACGACCTGTGACCGCGCCGCGCAACGCGGATCCGGGCGGGAAATCGGTCTCAAGAACGGCGGCTCGAAAGGAAGAATCTCACTATCCCCGTCCCGAATGAGACTATGAACCAGACTGCTGTTTTTCGCCGTACGGTCACCCGGGAAACAATCATCGTCACCAGCATCTGCATGCTGGACCTGCTCACCACCCTTTACTGGGTTTCGCACGGGCAGGCCCGAGAGGGGAATCCGGTGCTGGCTTTCTTCCTGGACCAGGGGGTGGTGCCGTTCATCGGCGTGAAGCTGCTCGGCTTCGTCCCCTCGCTCATCGCGGCGGAATGGTATTACCCGCGCAACCCGCGCCTGATCACCCGGGCGCTCCGCTGGACCATCGTCGGCTACCTCTTCCTCTACGTGGCCGGCATCGGCGCGCACGTCGGCCAGGTCCTCGAGTTCTACCGCCACCTGCTGCTCAGTTAGGTCGCGGGCCCCGGGGCGGGGGTCCCGGGTCGCGGGCGGAGCGTCCGCTCCGTGACCCGGCCCTCCGCCCTGTGCTCCGGTGCGCTCCTTCCCGCTCTCCGCTCCGTCTCACCGCCCTCACCCGACTCCGCGCCTCAACGTCTACGGTGAAAAGGGCACGCCCGCGGCGGCCGCGGTTGTTTTCATGTCCGACGGGTAGGGGGAGCTGCCCCGAAATGACGCCCGGCAGGCCCCTCTTCACCCGTCACCGGTGGCCGCGGTGCCATCGATCACGCCGTGGGAAGAACCTCTCCGGTCCCCTCCCCCCTCCTCTCCGTATCCCCGTGGTGCACTTCACGGGTCTTCTCCGTCTCCTCTCCGCGCCTGCTCTGAAGAGAGGCCCTGTGGGCCCCTCTTCACCTGTCACCGGTGGCCGCAGCGCCGTCGACAACTCCCGTCTCCCTCTCCTCTCCGTGTCTCCGTGGCTCCGTGGTGAAAACCTCCGTGGTGAAAATCTCCCCGTGGTGAACGTCCCCGGTCAACGGCCGGCGATTCGCGCCATAGGAAACGAGCACTCCGCCTGTGAACGTAACTCTGAGCGTCACCCGTTCGGAAGTCGGTTCTCATCGCAGGCACCCTATGACAGTGCGCCGCATTGCTACCGCCGTTGTGACCCTACTGGCGATTTTCGCCTTCTGGTTCGTTTTCCGGCCGGACCCCGCGCCCGCGGACGGCAAGATCCACGTCCGCTATTGGGAGAAGTGGACGGGGTTCGAGGAAAATGCGATGCGGAAGGTGGTGGACACCTTCAACGCGCGCCAGGACCGCATCCACGTCGATTACCTCGCCGTCAGCGAGGTCAACAAGAAGATGATCCTCGCCACCGCCGGGGGGGATCCGCCGGACGTGGCCGGGCTCTGGGACTACGATGTGGTGGTCTTCGCCGACTACAACGCCCTCCGCCCGCTCGACGACCTCTGCCGGAGCGCGGGGATCACCGCGGAAGACTACCTTCCCGCTTACTGGAAGCTCTGTACGCACCGCGGCCAGGTCTTCGCCCTGCCCACCACCCCGGCTTCCGTGGCCCTCCACTGGAACCGGCAGCTCTTTCGCGAAGCGGGACTGGACCCGGACCGGCCACCGCGCACGCTGGAAGAGCTGGCCGCCATGTCCGAGAAGCTCACCCGGCGCGACGCGAATGGGAGCATCATCCAGACGGGATTTCTGCCGGCGGAGCCCGGCTGGTGGAACTGGAGCTGGGGCTACCTCTTCGGCGGAAAGCTCTGGGACGGCGGCGGGCGAGCGACCATCCTCAGCCCCGAAAATCTCCGGGCGTACGAGTGGGTGAAGGGGTTCGTCCACCGCTACCACCCCAAGGACCTCTCCGTCTTCCAGGCCGGCTTCGGGACCTTCGCCTCGCCGCAGAACGCCTTCCTGGCCGGAAAGATCGCCATGGTGCAGCAGGGCGTCTGGATGGCGAACTACATCGACAACAACAATCCCAGCCTGGACTGGGATGCCGCCCCCTTCCCCTATCCCGCGGACCGGCCGGACCTCGCCAACTCCACCTACACCGGGCTGGACGTGCTGACCATTCCCCGCGGCGCCAGGCACGTGCCGGAAGCCTGGGAGTTCATCAAGTTCGTTCAGTCCCAGGAAGGGATGGAGATGCTCTGCAGCGCGCAGTGGAAGCACTCCCCGCTCCGTCACGTCTCGGACCGCTTCTACCGGGAGCACAAGAACAAGCGCATCAAGCTGTTCTATGACCTGGCCGCCGGCAAGAACACCTTCACCTGGCCACAGGTCGGCATCTGGCGGGAATGGGACGCCGAGATGACGGCGGCGTTCCAGAAGATCTGGAACGATGAGGAGACGACGCCGCGCGAGGCCCTCGCCTACGCACAGCAGCGGATCCAGCCCAAGCTCACGCAGTATCTGGACAGCATCCGCCGTCGCTACGCCGCGAGATAGCCATGCAGCCACAGACCACGGTTCCCCCCAAATCCCGGCGCGGGCTCTCGCGAGCCGAGCTGCGCGAGCTCCGCACCGGCCTGCTGTTCATCAGCCCCTGGATCATCGGCTTCACCGTCTTCCTGGCGTGGCCGATCTGCATGTCCATCTACTACAGCCTCTGCGATTTCTCGGTGCTGCTGCCGCCGCGCTTCGTCGGGCTGGCCAACTACGCGAGCCTCTTCCAGGACGACGTTTTCCTGCAGGCACTCACGAATACCGTAATCTACGCCGCGGGAGCCATTCCCCTGGGCATCGTCGTGGCCCTCGCCATCGCCATGCTCCTCAACACGAACGTGAAAGGGATGGCGATCTACCGGACCGTCTTCTATCTTCCGTCAATGGTCCCGTCCGTCGCGACGGCGGTCCTCTGGCTCTGGCTGTTCAACGGAAAGTACGGGATCCTCAACTACGGGATCACGCAGATTCCCGTCGGCGGCGCGCTGGTAGGACTCACGCTCTCCTCCCCGCTGTGGCTCGGGGCGCTGCTTCGCTCGCTCGCCGGTCCCAGGGAGGACTCGATCCGCGCGCGTTGGCTCACGGGGATCGTGGCCGGCGTGCTGCTGATCGGCATCACCGCGGCCACCGGAGGCTTCCCGAAGCTGCTGCAGGTGAAGCCGAACCCGCCGAGCTGGCTCGCGGATGCCTTCTGGGTGAAGCCCGCCTTCATCCTGATGAGCCTCTGGGGCGTCGGGAACGCGATGGTCATCTATCTGGCGGGCCTCCAGGATGTCCCCCAGCACCTGTATGAGGCGGCGGACCTGGACGGCGCCACCTGGTGGCAGAAGGCGCGGTACGTCACGATCCCGACCATCAGTCCGGTGATCCTCTTCAACTCGATCATGGCGATCATCGGCACGTTCAACTTCTTCTCCGTCCCGTACATCATGGCGCCGAACGGGCAGCCGGCCCGAAGCGCCTACTTCATTGCCGTCGACCTGTATGACAACGCGTTCCAGTACCTCCGGATGGGTTACGCCGCGGCGCTGGCCTGGGTGCTGTTCGCGATCGTCTTCGTGCTCACGATGGTGGCGATGAAGCTCAGCGAGCGGCACGTGCACTACGGCGAGAG
>CAYQDT010000600.1:0-3542 GCA_964416225.1 uncultured bacterium | reverse complement strand
GCGAGCCGCTCCCGCGCGACGAAGAGCGCCCGGTCCTCCACCACCGCGGGCGCCTTGATGGGGATGCCCTCATAATCCAGCACTTTTGCGAAGAAGCCCTGCTCCGGCGGCTGGATGGCGTGGATCATCGGGTGCTCCGCGGCGGCTTGCCGGGCGGCGGCGGGAAGGGCGGCCGCCAGGACCAGCGCGGCCAGCACCATCAGCCGGAGCCGGGGCGATCGGCGAGACTCGTACCATCGAGGCATCAAGGCGCGCATCCTCCGCGGGAACCCGGACCGGCTCCCGCCCGCATCGTCGACGAGACCGCATTTCCCCGTATGGCTTCGGCGCGGGGGCCGGCCCGCACCTCCTGCGGGGCGCTTCGGGCGGTAAACGTTCCCCGACCGGGGAACGGCCCCGCGCCGGAGGGGGTGAGGGGAAGCATTCCGGGCCGCCGGCGGCGAACGGGAGAGGGTCACCCGCCGCAGAAGAGGAGGAGCGATGCCGGCCAGGGAGCTGCTGGGAGAGGCGCGAGACGCACAGGACTGGATCGTGGCGATCCGGCGCGAGCTGCACGAGTATCCGGAGCTGGGCTACCAGGAGATCCGGACGAGCCGCCTGGTGCGGGAGAAGCTGGAGGAGCTCGGCATCCCCTATCGACACCCCGTGGCGGAGACCGGCGTGGTGGCGACCCTGGGCACCGGCGCCGCTCCCTGCGTGGCCCTGCGCGCCGACATGGACGCGCTGCCGATCACGGAAGAGGCGGACGTTCCGTTTCGCAGCCGCGTGGAAGGGCGGATGCACGCCTGCGGCCATGACTGTCACACGGCGATGCTGCTTGGAGCCGCCCGGCTGCTGAAGGCGCGGGAGGCCGAGCTGGGGGGAACCGTGAAGCTCCTCTTCCAGCCCGCGGAAGAGGGCGGGGCGGGCGGGAGCCGGATGTGTGAAGCGGGCGTGCTCGCCGAGCCGCGGGTGGAGCGGGTGTTCGGCCTCCACGTGTGGCCGTTCCTGCCGACCGGCAGCGTCGGCGGGCGGGCCGGCACCTTCCTGGCCGCGACCGCGTGCCTGGATATCACCATCCACGGCCGGGGCGGGCATGCGGCCATCCCGCAGCTCGCCATTGATCCCGTGATCACGGCCGCCAAGGTGGTCTGCGAGCTGCAGACGATCATCTCCCGGGAGATGGACCCGCTCGACTCCGGCGTGGTGAGCGTCACGACGATCCACGGCGGGGAGGCGCACAACGTGATCCCGCCCTCCGTCCACCTGCGGGGGACCCTGCGCGCGCTCACCACGGACGGCGTCCGCTTCCTCAAGGAGCGGGTGCGCGAGATCGCCACGCATGTGGCGGCGGCCAACCGGTGCGAAGCCCACGTTGAGTTCCCCGGGAACGACTACCCGCCCACGGTGAATGAGGCCGGGGCGTGGTCGGTCGCGCGGCAGCTCGGCGAGGACCTCCTCGGCGCGGGCTCCGTCCAGGAGCTGGCGCCCGTGATGGGCGGAGAAGACTTCGCCTACTACGCGGAGCGGGTGCCGGGGTGCTTCGTCGCGCTCGGAGTGCGCAACGAGGAGCAGGGCGCGGTCTTCAGCGTCCACCACCCCCGCTTCAAGGCGGACGAGGAGGCCCTCCCGATCGGCAGCGCGCTCCACGCGGCCTTCGCCCTGCGCTCCCTCGCGGCGCTGCGGGCCGGGGCCGCGGGCGGGAGCTGAAGCCCGCCAAGTGCGGCCGGGCGCGGAATCTGAATCCTGTGACATGGGACGGGAGTCAACCGACAGTAGGATTGACACTCAACCAAGCGATGTATCGCACCCGTCCCCAGGAGGATTGCACCCGTGTCCATGCTAAAGCCGCATCGCCGTCTTAGCCTCACGCAGCCCCGCTCCGAAGCGGGCCGGGCCGAGGCGCCGGAAGTGGAGAGCGCTCCGGCGACTCCCGTCGATGAGCCGATCCTGACCTCCGTCGCTACCCTGCTGCGGGACCCGGCGCTCCGGCGGGATGCGTTCCTGGTGGTGCCGCTGAGCGGAGAAGGCCGTGGGGAGCAGGCGGGTACGGAGGTGGTGGCCGCGGCGCTTCCCGCCCCGGCCGCCGGGGTCCCCGCCGGGCGGCGCCCGGTGGTCTTCGCGGGGGCCGCCCTCGCGGTGGCGGCGGGGGTGGTCGTCTTCATGGGACTCTCAGCGCGCTCCGCGGCGCCCGCTCGCCCGGCCGCGGCGCCGCTTGCCGCCGCGCCGGCCCTCCCGGCCGACGCGGTGGCGGCGAACCCGGACGGCACCCTCGTCCTCTCCGTCGGCAAGGCGCGGGTGCAGGGGCCGAGCGTGCGCAAGTGTGACGGCGACATCGGCTACTGGAACCGGAAGGAAGACAGCGTCGCCTGGACGGTGATTCCCCCGGCGCCGGGCGAGTACTCGGTGGCCCTCGCCTTCTCCTGCGGTGAGCAGAGCGGCGGCAAGTTCAGCGTCCGGTTCGCCGACCAGCGGCTCACCGGGGAGAGCACCTCTACCGGGGGCTGGAGCACGTACCGCCAGGTCCGCCTCGGCAAGGTGACCCTGCACGGGCCCACCACGGTGCTGATGCGGGCCGAGGGACCGATCCATACCGCGCTGATGAGCACGCGCGGGCTCAAGCTCTTCCCGGTCCGGCCCACCACGCAAGCATCGGCCCGCTGACCGGCGCCCGGGTGAGAGACCGGGTGATCCGCCGGTGCTGCTCCGCGAGCATGGGCGTTTCACCCGGTTTCTCAGGTGCCGGAGACCGCGTGGTCGAAGCCGCTGAACCACGGCGGCCGTGAGGGATGCTGCTGCCGGGTGCGGGCCGCGGCTGCGGAGTACCGCGCGCGGTTTTCCAGCACCGTCATTACCGCCGCCAGGAAGTACTCCGTCGGGGTTTGCATCGGCCGCCCGTGCTGGCGATCGAACCCGAAGAGCAGCTTGCCATCTTCCATCAGCCGTTTCAGGTCGGCGCCCGTGAAGCCCTCGGTCGCTTCCACCAGCGGCGTCAGGTCCAGGGGCGTGAACGCCTTCGGCAGCCGGCTCGCCAGGTCGCGTAGAATCTCCCGGCGCGCGTGACCGTCCGGCAGGGCCATCTCCAGCCAGAGCTCCACCCGCCCGGACCGCATCAGCGCGGGCGGCAGGTTGCCCACGTCCATGGCGGTGAGCATCACGCAGACCTGGCCCACCTCCTCGCTTTCCAGCCCGTCCAGCATGGTGAGCAGGTAGCGGTAGAGACCGGACTCCTCGCCGCTTTCGAAGATCACGTCACTGTCGTCGATGAAGATGACCGACGGTGCGTTCTCCTTCGCCGCTTCGAAGATGCGGCCCACCTCCGCGTAGAAGCGGTCCGTTCCGGAGATGAACGTGCCGTCGATCAGGAAGAACTTGCTCTTGAGCCGGTGCGCGAGCGCCCGCCCGACCGTGGTCTTCCCGGTTCCGGGCGGACCGGCGAGCAGCACCCCGCGCTTCGGCTTGAGGTTGAGCTCCACGGAGAGCGCGTCATTCTCCAGGGGGAGCACGATGTTGGCCTCCAGGCTCCGGATCACCGCGTCGACGCCCTTGAGGTCTTGCAGGTC
>CAYQDT010000599.1:0-3544 GCA_964416225.1 uncultured bacterium | reverse complement strand
CCGGACCTGGCGGGCGATGCTCTGCGCGAAGGCATAGTTTTTCTCGGAGCGGCCGGTCACCTGGATATCAATCGGGGCGGGGAGTCCGAAGTTGAGAATCTGGGTGGTGATGTCGGCCGGCTGGAAGAAGAACGTGAGCTGGGGGAATTTCTCCGGAAGGCTCTCCCGCAGCCGCTCGATGTAGCCGTCCGTCGGCTGGTGGCCCTTCTTGAGCGTGACCAGGATCTCCCCGTCGCTCGGACCGATCGACCCCGTAGTGGAATAGGCAAAGTTCACGCCGCCCACGGGAAGCCCGATGTTGTCCAGAACCAGGTCCAGGTCCTGCGGCATCGTGTGCCGCAGCTCCCGTTCGACTTGCGAGAACAGGCGCTCCGTCTCCTCGATGCGCGTGCCGGCGGGGGCGCGGACATGAAGGCGGAACGATCCCGCGTCCACGGAGGGGAAGAAATCCGCGCCGATGTAGGGAATGAGCAGCAGCGTTCCCCCGCAGAGGAGCGCGTAGCCGGCGAGCACCCATCCCTTGTGGTGCAGGACCCAGTTCAGGTTCTTCCGGTACCACCCCAGAAACCGGTCGAACCCCCGGTTGAAGACCAGGTGGACCCGCCAGACGATGTCTCCGCTGGGCGGCGGAGGCGAGTGCCGGCTCGATTCATGTCCGTGGGCATGGAGCGTGGCCTCCTTGCCGAGCAGGAACTTTACGGCCACCGGCACGAAGGTGCGCGAGAGCAGGTACGAGGCCACCATCGCGAACACCACGGCCAGGGCCAATGGCTTGAAGAGGGAGCCCGGCGCGCCCCCGAGGAAAAGGATCGGCACGAACACGATGCAGATCGCCAGGGTGGCGACCAGGGAGGGAGCCGCGATCTGCTCCGCGCCCTCGAGGATGGCGTGCTGGAGCGTCTTCCCCAATCCCAGGTTTCGGTAGATGTTCTCAATGAGAACGATGGCGTTGTCCACCAGGATGCCGACCGCCAGCGCCAATCCGCCGAGGGTCATGACGTTCATCGTCTGGCCCATGGCGGAGAGCACCACGATGGAGCAGAGGATCGCCAGCGGGATCGAGACCGCCACAATGAGGGTGCTCCGCCAGCTCCCCAGGAAGAGCAGGATCATCACGGCGGTCAGGATCGCCGCCAGCACCGCCTCATGCACCACGCTCTCCACGGAAGCGCGGACAAAGAGGGATTGGTCCGCCATGATGCGGACGTTCAGCTCCGGCGGGAGCGTGGCCTGGATCTTCGGCAGCAGGGCCTTCACTCGCTCCACCACGTCCAGCGTGCTCGCGTTGCCGCTCTTCAAGACGGTGAGCAGCGTGGCCCGTTTACCGTCGATGTTCACGATGTTGGACTGCACCGCAAACCCGTCGTGCACCTGCGCCACGTCCCGCACGTACACCATGGCGCCGTTCACGCGCTTCACGGGCAGGTTGTTCAGCGCCTCGATGGCCTGGGGGCTGCTGTTCAGGCTGACCGTGTATTCCCGCTTTCCCATCTTGGCGGTGCCGGCCGGAAGGATGAGGTTCTGCGCGTTGATGGCGGCGCTCACGTCATAGGCGGAGAGGCCCTTCGCCTGGAGCGCCTGCGGATCCAGGTCCACCATGATCTGCCGCGGCTTCCCGCCGTATGGGGAGGGCGTCGAGGCTCCCTGCACCGTGGCGAGCTGCACCCGGACGAAGTTCTGGGCGTAGTCGTAGATCTGCTGTTCGGACAGCGTCTTGCTGCTGATGCCGAGCTGGATGATGGGCACGCTGGAGGCGCTGTACTGGATGATGAGCGGCGGCGTGATCCCGGGCGGCAGCGTCTTGAGCAGGGTCTGGGAGGTAGCCGTGAGTTGCGCGACGGCGCCTTCCACTTTTGCGCCGGGCTGGAAAAACACCTTGATGACCGAGACCCCCGGCATCGACTGGCTCTCGATGTGCTGGATATCGTTGACGGCCGTGGTGTACGAGCGCTCCGCAGTGGTGACGATGCGCTTTTCCATATCGTTCGGAGAGGCGCCGCTGTAGGCCCAGATCACACTCGCTACGGGAATGTCGATGACCGGGAAGACGTCGGTGGGGGTGCTGCGAACGGCGACGAGCCCGATGATCAGGATCAACACCGCCATGACCATGAAGGTGTATGGGCGGCGGAGCGCGGTATAGACGATGCCGCTGGGTTTGGGACGATGGCTCATGGAGGGTCTTGCGAGTCTTCAGTGAATGGGTCGGGAATGGGTCGCAGTCGCGTGGCGATGCCGTTCGTTCGGACAAACGATCCACCTCATCCGTACGGCGAGGTGCTCAAACGGGGGGACCGCTGGAGGCCGGCGGGGAGGGAGTTCGCTCCGGCCGCTCACGCGGCTCCGGGTGTGAGGGAGCCGGTGCCCGGGCCAGCGGAAGCTGCACGGCGAACACAGCGCCGCGCCCCGGCGGACTTGCCGCGCTGATGCTCCCGCCGTGTGCCTCCACGATTCGCCACGCAATCGCCAGCCCCAATCCGGTCCCGGCGCCGGCGCGGGAGGGGTCGCCGATGAAGAATTCTTGAAAGACGTGGGGGAGGTCGGCGTCGGTGATTCCCGGTCCCTCGTCCTCCAGACGTATCACGACGGTGCCGCCCTTCACCTGACCCGAGAGATACAGCGGGGTATCCGGCGGGGCATACTTGAGCGCGTTTTCAAACAGGTTCATAAAGACCTGGGTCATCTTTTCCGGGTCCACGCGCAGGTAGACGCCCGGCAAATCGAGGGCGACCGTCAGCCCGCGCTCCTCCAGGCGCCGCGCGACCGCCTGCAGCGTGTCGTCCAGCAGCCGGGGCAAGCTCACGACCTGGTAATCAAAGGCCGCCGCGCCCGCTTCCAGGCGCCCCAGTTCCAGCAGCTCCTGCACCAGCCGCCGCAAGCGCGCGATTTCCGCCGCTGCCGCGCGCGCAAAGCTCGACTGGATCTCCGGCGCCACCCCGTTCCCGCTTTGCAGGGCGTGCAGCGCCACTTCCGCGTTAGTCACAGGTGTGCGCAGCTCGTGCGCTACGTTCGCCAGGAACGCCCGCCGCTCCGCTTCAACGGCGGCGAGCCGCTCGCTCATGCGGCTCAGCTCCACGGCGAGCTGGCCCAGCTCGTCCTTCCGCTGGACGTACAGCCGGTCTTCGAAGTGACCCGTTCCCACGCGGACCGCGAAATTGCGCATGGACCGGATGGGCTCCGCCATGGACCGCGCCAGCATGCCGCTGACGATGCCGCAGAGTAGAAACACCAGCACCACGGTGACGAGCGTGGCGGAGAAGTTGCCCTGCAATTCCTGCTCGAAGCGGTCCAGCGTCAGCGAGATCCGCACGACCCCCTGCACCCGCCCGTCTCGCCGGATGGGCCGCGCGTCGAACAGCCGGTCACCGCGAGCGAACACCCCGCGCGCAACCCCGGCCGTCGACCGTCCCTCCAATCCTTCCTGCACCCCCGGCACACTCCGCCAGTCCAGCAGGTCCGCATCCCGGGCTTCGGCGGAGCTCGCGATAAGCCGTCCGTCCGGGCCGATCACACCGAACCCGCGCACGGTCGGGTCGATTGTGGC
>CAYQDT010000598.1:540-3551 GCA_964416225.1 uncultured bacterium | reverse complement strand
GCAGCAGGCCGAGGTGTGGGCCGAGGCGGTGGAAGCGGCTCCGGAGGGCCGGGTTACCGCCGCCCAGATCCGGGAAGCGGTCGAGCGGCGCCGGCAGCCCGATCCGGAGCCGGAGCCCGAGCCGGCGGACGAGCCCGAACTGTCTGCAATTGCAGACACGCCGGCGGAGCCGCAGCCGGTCCTGGATCCGGAGCCGGACTACCTCGGCTACCGGGTGGGCGACTCCGTCCAGTGGATCGAGGACCAGACGGAGCGCGTGCGCCGGGGCCAGATCAACAACCTCTGGCAGGGCATGCTCTCGGTCGCCCCCGCGGACGGCAGCGGGCCGCAGATGGTGATGCTCGCGCCGGACCGCCCGGGCCTGGAGAAGCTGCCGCCGGCGACTCCCGCCGCGGACCCGAAGCCGGCGAGCGCGCCGATCAAGACGGCCGCGGAGATCGCCGCGGAACGGGCCGCGCAGCGGTCCGCGCCGTCCCCCGCCTCTCCGGCCAAAAAAGCGGGCGCGCTGAAATCGGCGGAGGAGATCGTCGCGGAGAAAGCGGCGGCGCGGGGAGAGCAGCCGAAAGCGGCGCCGGAGGGCTGGGACGGGAAACCGATCCAGGCGATCATCCCCGCCCAGCTCTATGACCGCCTTTCAGCGGTGCGCGGCGCGGTGCTGCCGGCGGTGCGGGTCTACTGCGAGCTGGCGGAGCTGGCCGGTGATTACCGCCTGGAGCCCGCCGCGTGCATCGGGTATCTGGGCCGCTTCCTGGGCTACTGCCGCCGGGTGAACCGCACGCCGGAAAGCGTCCTTGCCGAAGCGGACCGGGCGGGCTGGGACGACGAGGACGCGGCGCCGGAGTCCGAGCAGGACGCGGAGGAGCCGGCCGATGTCTGACCGCCGCGAGTTCCGGTGGGGCGCTCAGCGCCTCGCCGATCCGGACCCGTCCCTCTCCCCGGAAGAGGTGCGGGACCTGTACGCCCAGATCTATCCGGAGCTGACGACGGCGGCCGTGGTGGCCGCGGGAGATGACGGTGGGACGCAAATCATCACGCTCGGGCAGGCGCAAGCCAAGCCGGCCCGGCCAGCCGCAGCCGGCAAAAGCGGCAGCTATGAGTTCAAGACCGCCCAGGGGACCCGAGGCTAACCCATGCTCACTGACACAGACTCCCTTCACGGCCGGGATACAGGCCGTCCGGACTGGGAGCGGCTCCTCGACGATCGAGAGCTGGCTCGAGCCGTTCCAGGATCCGGACCGGCGCCGGCTCTCGCTGCTGATCGCGGGGGCGGTGAGCACTCCGCCCCGGGGAGCGACGCTGCTGCCGCCCCCTTCCGCGGTGCCGCTGCTGGACTGACGCAGGCGCACGTCTTGCCCCGTCTGCCGGCGGACCTGCCGCGGGTGCTCCGGCTGCCCCGGCCCGAGCTCCGCGCGGCCACGCTGGCGGAGGCGCTGCTGGCGGAGGGGATCCTCCAGGAGACGGACTGGCAGGGCGCCGTGATCCCCTCGATCGGCGCCGGCCTCACCCGCTGGGTCGGCGAGATCCTGGGCGGCCGGGACCTGGAGCGGATCACGTGGGGCCTGTTCTGGACGGATGACCTGCAGGCGTGCTCGGGGATCGAGACGCGCCTGTGGCTCGAGTCCGGGAAGGGCCGCGACCCCGGGGAGCCGGTGGGGCTGCTCGCGATCCAGTCCGAGCTCACGGATGAGGACCGCTATCCGTATGAGCGGGACGTGATCGTCGGCCCGGCGGTGCTGGAACTGGAGGCCGCGCAGCCGGGCCTCGGCTTCCAGGTGCTCCGGCTCCTGCAGGAGGTGCTGCCGGCGGTGCTCTGCGTGGCGTGCCCGTTCTGGGGTCTGGAGCAGACGATCAAGTCCGAGCTGATGTGGGGGGCGATCGGGGACCGGATACCCCGCCAGGCGACGGAGATCCGGTATGACGAGCTGGGGATAAACCTCGTGCCCTCGCAGCACGGCGTCACGCCGGAGGCGTTCCTCTCCACCGTGCCGGAGGCGGCGTGCCGGGGCGAGTATCGACCGGGCGTGATCCGGGAGGCGCTCCGACACCCGCTGGAGGGGCGGCTCGGGGAGCTCGTCGAGCTGGCGGCGGAGGTGGACCGGCTCCGGAGGATCCCGCGGGACGCCTTCCGCTGGGATACGCATGTCCTCTGCCCGAGCCAGCAGAGCCGCTTCATCGATGTGCCCGGCGCGGCGTCTGTCGAGGCGCCGTTCGCGCTCCGGTGGTCCGCGGAGGACCCGATGCCGCTCCTCGTGCAGGACTACCACCGCCAGATCCGGCGGCACGACGACTCCACGAACCTGATCTGGAGCCAGGGGTGGCAGGCAAAGAGCCCGGAGTCGCTCCGGAAGACGGTGCGGCACTTCCGCCAGATCGTCACCCTGGCCCTCCGCGCGAGCCTGCTCGCGGAGCGCCTCCATTGTGCGCAGGAGAACTGACATGCCGATTGGGATGCATGATTCGCTGACCGAGGGGGACCGGGATTACGGGCTGCGCGCGGCGATGCTCATCTACATGAGCCCGGACGGCGCGCTGGTCACGGCCCACGATGTGGAGAGCGGCGGCCCGTCACCGCTGCTCACGGCCGGCTTTCCGCTGGATCGCGAGACGGCGGCGGCGCTGGCCCGCTGCGTCCATGGCGCGATGCCGACCCGGACGCTGCTGCCGCCCGAGGTGCTGATGTGGGACGGCCTGCGCCTGGCGTGGTGGGTCCCCGCGCGCCGGCGCCCGATCTGGTTCCATCCGGACGAGCGGCCGCAGCTCCGGCACGTGAGCCGCTGCGAGGTGCTCCATCCCGCGCTGCTGTTCGTGGCGGAGGCGGGACGGCTCCATCTCCACGCGCTGGCCGCGGACGAGCGGCCCACGGCGGAGACGGCCATCTTCCAGGCGCCCTATCTCAACACGTATGAAGACGGGTGGGTCTGCGGCCAAACCGTCACGTGGCCGACGCTCGGTCCGGAGCACCTGGCGGAGTGGGAGGAGGCCTTCTTCCGCGCCCAGGGCACGAAGGTGTG
>CAYQDT010000598.1:0-530 GCA_964416225.1 uncultured bacterium | reverse complement strand
GCAGCGCCTGACGCTCTTCCCGGGCGGTCACGATGCGCTGTGGTCCGCGATGCGGGAGGCGGAGCGCTTCCCCGCGGAGTCGCTCGTGCCCACCGGCTGGACCGTGCTGGACGCGATCAACTACGCCCGGCCGGCGAGCTATCCCCAGCCGCAGCCGCGGGAGGAGATCGTGCCGGCGAGGGCGCTGCCATGAGCACGACCTACTACGCCTGTATGCCGCTGCAGCGCAACGTGCCGGAGGGCCGGCCGGAGTGGCAGCAGGCACGCTGTCCCCAGTGCAACGCCGCCTGCTGGCGTTCCCCGCTGATCGACGAGCTGGCGGCCACTGTCCGGTGCCCGGTGGTGGCCCTCTGCACGACCTGCTCGCTGCGAAAGGGGAGTAAGCGATGACGGTCCATCCGCCGCTCCGCTGTGCCGCTGCTTTGGACCAGGAACGCTTGGCGGCGCTCCAAGAGGCAACTCCGCGCGAGTGGAGCGAGCCCTCCATCCTGCAAGATCGATTCGTGCTCAACCCCGCGGCGTTCGCCGCC
>CAYQDT010000597.1:0-3560 GCA_964416225.1 uncultured bacterium | reverse complement strand
GCCGCTCAGCGTGATGAAGAGCAGGACGAGGACCACCGTGACGATCGGCATCACGGCCAGCTCGTGCTTCCGCCGCGCCAGGCCTCGCACATCGATGACAAAGAGCACGCTCAGCACCGCGAACACCACGCCGCCCGCCGCCGCTCCCGCCCAGGAGCTGCGGCACCCGGTCATCAGCAGCGCGATGGCTACCAGCGCGGCCACGAGGCGCGCCGCCAGCTTGGCCCCGGTGTTCCGCGCCGCCGCGCCCATCCCCAGGCTCACCGGGAGGAGCAGCATCAGGAACGATCCGAAGAGCTGCTGATCATGGAAGGAGCCCGCCAGGTTGATCATCCGGTGCTCGCGGTCCAGGAGAAATGCCGCGAGCACCGCCCCGGCCGCAACCGTGATGAGGGTGCCGAAAAGGAGCCCCAGCTCCTCCTTCCGGCGGGCCTGGAGCGCCGTCGCGGCGTACAGCACCACGCCGCACGCCAGCGGAATGAACTGAATGCGACTCAGGTACGGGAGCGAGGAACGCGCGACACAGCCGGCGTTCCAGAGCAGGTACAGGAGGATCGGGAGGTTGGGACCCGCCACCGCCAGCCGTCCCGCTTCCTTCCAGGTCACTTCACTGGAGATGCGAAAGAGGAACACCACCAGCAGGATCAGGCCGAAGGCCCCGTAGGCGAGCGACTGCGGAATGCGATCGGCGATGGATGCCGAGAACAGCACCGGAACCAGCACGGTCATCGCCATCACGGCCACCAGTACCTGGTTTCGCAGGAGCCGAGACCACCGGATGTCGCTCACCCACCTACCTCCTGGATTCGCTCAAGCTTCGGTCCCATTGCCGTTCGGCGTCCGCTCACCGCCGGCCGCTCGTCCCTCCGGCAAGTCCCCGGCCCCATCATACCAGATGCCGAACCAGTTATCCGGAAGAGGGAGCGGGCGACCGTCACCGGGCGGGCAGAGACGCGCCGGCCGCGCAGCCGACCGCCGGCTCCGGACAGCGGCCCGCAGTGGTGAGATCGCGCGGCCTCCGGTTTGTTTCCGATCATTGCGATCTTTTGGACGGTAGAGGCCGCGGAGCGCGCCCTGCGCCGGAGATCGCGACGGAGCGCTCTCCCCCGCCGATCAGCCGGCGCAGGCGGGCGCGCTGCGTCAGCCGGGGGTGGACTCGCGATCGCCGCGCGCGGCGCGCTCCGCGGCTGGAGACGGGCCGGGCGCCGCGGCCGCCGAGCGGATCCCGAGGCGCCGCCGGAGGTCATCCAGCTCCGCGTCCAGCTCGCGCGCTGAGGTCCGCGCCGGCGGCTCTGCCGGCTCCCCACCGATCAGCACCACGCCCAGCAGGGGCGCCGGCAGCGGCTCGAGCGCGGCCGGCAGGTGCTGCAAATCCCAGCGGGACGTCTCCCCCGCCGCGGCCACCAGGAGGACCCCGTCGACCGCCTCCCCGACCTCGCTCACCGCCGCCGGCCGGGAGACCGCGAGGATGACCAGGTCGGCGGCCTCCCGCAGCTCCCGGGCAAGCCGTTCGGCCGCTTCCGGCGTCCCGGCCGGAGCAGGCTCGCTCTGGGGACCGCCGCCGGGCAGCAAGGCCAGCCCGGTGATCTCCGTGGCCCGGATCGCGCTCCGCACGGCGAGGTGCTCCGCCCGGACTTCTGCCCAACCGGGCACCGCCGGAAGGGCGAAGCGCCGGTGCAGGCCCGGCGAAACGCTGTCCGTGTCGACCAGGAGCACGCGCTGGCCGCCCCGGGCGCTCTCGACCGCCAGGTTCGCCGCAACCTCGAGGGGCGCCGCGGCGCCGGCGGGCCCCACCACGGCGAGAATCCGGACGGCGCGCGCCACGGAAGCGTACCGCAGCGCGGCGCCGAGCCCGCGGTAGCCGCGCGCGGCGGGCGACGCCGCCTCCACATACCGCGTCTCCGGCGGGGAGACCGGCAAAACGCCGAGCACCGGCAGTCCGGTGAGCGCGCCGGCCTCCGCCGCGCTGCGCACCGGTTCACCGCCGCGGCCGCGGAGCAGCGCCAGCAGCGCGCCGCACAGCAGCCCGAGCAGCATCGCGGCGGCAATCTGCTTCCCTTCGCTCGGCCGGATCGGCGTACCCGGCAGGGCGGCTTCCGTCAGGAGCGCGGCCGGCGGGAGGGTGCGCTCCCGGAGCTCCAGCTCCCGGAGGCGTCCCTTCTCGCGCGCGTAGTTCCCGCGGGCCTGCGACCACTCCGACTCCAGGCGGGTCACCGTTACCTGCCACGGGGAGACTTGCTCCACCAGCTTCCGCATGCGCGCGGAAGAATCGTCCAACTGCCGCACCAGCGTCTCGGCGGCGGCGCGGTTGGCCTCCAGCTCCCGCACCCGGATGGTGACGGCGTCCACCGCCGGGTTCGGCTGCTCCCGCTTCTCCTGCACCACCGGCCTCTGGGCCGCGAGCGCCCGCTCGACACTCCGGAGCTGATCATCCAGCTTCTGCGCCGCCCCGCTGCCGTCCCCTTCCGCCGTCCGGGCCCGCTCCGCCCGCAGCACGGCCAGCCGCCGGTTCAATGCCTCCCACGCCGGGTTGGGCCGCGCGGAGATGCCCGTCAGCCGCCGGGGAAGCCGCGCCAGTTGCCCGCGAGCCGCCGCAATCTTCGCAGTGAGGCTCCCGAGCTCGCCATGGGCACGGCGCGCGCGCTCCGCCAGCGCGGCCGCCTCCCGGATGCGGGAGGCCAGAGCCTCATCGCCCCCGGCCTGCAGCACCCGCCGCTTGTACTGGATCAGATGCGCCTCGGCGCGGCTGGCGTCCGCTCCCGCCGTCCGGGCGGCGGCGCGCAGCACGGCCCGCTCGCGGGCCAGCGCCCCGCTCCGCTCGCTTTCCGCCATCCGGACCAGTGCCCGCGCCGCGGCATTCGCCCACTCCGCGGCGGCCCCCGGATTCCCGCTCTCCGCGCGGACCCGAACGGTGCGGCCTTCGGTGGGAGCCGAATGGCCCGAATCGCTCGAATAGCGCGAATAGCTAAGGTAGGCCGGCGGGAGCGCGTCCTGACCGAGCTCCTTCCGAACGCGGGCGGTGAAGGCCCGGCTCCGCAGGCGGGCGAGCTCTTCCTCAAGACCGGGCGCCGCCCCCGGAATCGCCGCACGCCCGCCGGAAGCCTGGGGCGCGGGCAGCTCCACGGCTGCCGTGGCCACGTAGACGGGGGGCAGCGTCCGGGCGATGCCGGCGCCGAGCGCGGTCGCGGCGAGCCAGCAGCCCAGGATGGTGCCTCTCCGGTGCCAGAGCCGGGCGGCGGTGGCTCCGAGGGGGCTGTGTGGGGCGCGAGCGGGCAACGTAGGCATCAGGATCGGGCGGTTTCCCGGCGGGCTCACCCGCGGAACCCGGATGGGCGCTGGTTAGATACTACCGCAGCGCCGCCCCGCGTGGTCACACGAAGCCTGGCCCGCGGGCACCGCCCCCCGAACGCGGGATGAAGCGGCGCCCGCGCGATCGTGACGCGCTACAGCAGCGTGATGTTCGGACGCCGGTGGTTCCCCATCGCGTTGCGGGTATCCAGGAGCGCCGGCGCGTGCTCCGCCAGCAGCTCCCGGTCCAGCTCCGTGTGGTCCGTCAGCAG
>CAYQDT010000596.1:0-3569 GCA_964416225.1 uncultured bacterium | reverse complement strand
AAGCCGGCCTGGGCGAAGTGCACGGAGAGCGGCAGGCCCACGTACCCCTGACCGACCACCGCCACGCGTGCGGTGCGATTCTGAATAGCTTCTCTTAATGCGTCGATAGTCATTGCTCGGTTACCTGAATCCTACCGGCCGGAGCCAAACCCCGGCGCGCGAAACGGCCGGTGTACCTCGAAATCTCATCGTTACCGGTCGCGGCGACGCACCGGTGCTGCACCCCGGATTCGGATCTGTGGGGAGCCTGGTCGCACAGTGGCGCGGGATCTGGAAAGACCGCCGGTGCGCCCGGCGGCAGCCCTTTAAAGGGCTCCAAAGCCCGGGGCCCCTCGCCGGGTAGCTCCAGGCGGCGCGCTCGTCCATCCGCAGTGTCAGGACCTGGGCGCTTGCGGGCACGGTTCCGGGGGCCCTCTCTCTGTTGTCGGCCATGTGCCCCCTTCCGCTGTAGGCCCTTCCTGCCCATGCGGTGCAGGAATTTCGGGAGCCGCACGCTACCGGCACCGGGTCAGCCGCTTCGCCTTGAGCAGCCTGGGAGCCGAGCGGGTCCCGGAGTTCGGAACCGGGCGGACTGCAGCCGCACTCGCATTCCCTGGAAATCACTGGACCGTGCACGCCCGTCACCCGGCACCCGATTGGTGACCCATATCCTATTTCGGAAAACTGAAGCCGGACCTTCAAGCCGGGCCGCCCTATCATTGGCCGCTGGATGAGACGCCGCAGGCCCCGCTCGGGCGCGCGGACATCCGCCCAGGATGCTCCGGGTGGTGCGTCCCTCGCACGTCGAGGCGCCGGCCGAAAAGATGGCTGCGGCGGCTCCCGCAGCGCGGGGCCCATTCGCTTCCCCCGTCCGGGACCGGACGGGGAGCGCCGAACGGGGCGGAAGGCACCCGTCCGAAGCCGGATGCAAAAAGAGGGGGGAGCCACTGGAGCTCCCCCCTCAGTCGATAGAGCAACCGCTCCGCGGCTAGCCGCGGAACACGAAGAACGTGGTGATCGCGGTGCGAACACCGCCGTTGCTGCAGTTGTAGACCCCGGTGACGGTGAACGGCGTCGCCGTCCTACGAGCGAGCGATCTGTAGGGAATGACGAAGCTGTCACCGCGCACATTCCGGGTCTGCGTTCGGCCACGCCGGTCCACGTACGAGACGGTGATGGTGTAGCCGCCCTGTCCGGAGGTGAGCTGGAACGGCGCCGATCCGGTAGACGTGCCCAGGACAATCGCCGAAGCGAACTGGGCGCTGAACGCCGTCTGCGGCAGCGTTCCGCCCGGCGCATTCGCCACCTCGAGCAACAGCTTGCTGCCGTCGAAGCAGTACACCGCGATCGGGCCGCCGGCACGGGGGCCGACGGTCTGCGCGTACGCGCCCACCGCCATCAGCGCCACGGCACCGACGGAGGCGAGCTGCCAGCTCAGCCGGCCGAGCGGACGAACCACGCCCGCGGCGGCAGGCGACGACTCCTCGCCGTCCTCTCGCCGCTCGTTGTGCGTCCGGGACGCGGCCATGCCGATTCCCAGGAGCAGCCACAGGATCGAATTCACTTCGATGAAGCGCGATCCGGGGTTGCCCGCCATCGTCACGCACTCGGCAGCCACGCCGCCCATCGCCGCGATCAGGATCCAGCGACGCGTGTCGCTCTTGATCCTGCCCAGGGCGCGGAAGCCGTGCACAAAGAAGCCGCCGAGCACCGCCACGTAGAGCAGCAATCCAACGAGGCCCAATTCAGCGGCCAGCTGGACATACTCGTTGTGCGGGATCTCGCTCAGGCTGCTGCCCAGGTGCTCGACGAGCACCGGGTCCATCGTCCGCGCCGTGTAGCGCCCGACCGTGATCGGGAACCGTCCGACACCCCAGCCGGTAAGCGGCCGCTCTGCAACCATGTGCAGACCTGCCGCGCCCAAGTCCGCCCGCCACTGCGCGGAGGTATCCGCGCCGATGGCGCCGAGCGTGGCGGCCCGGTCCGAGATGGCCGTGCCGACGCCCGGAGTGGCGAAGAACGCGCCGCCCACCACCGCCAGCGCGAGGAGGATGGGCATCCAGAGGTGCCGCTGATTGCGGCTCACGCTGTCCACGCCGCGCACCTTCAGCGCCAGTGCGCCGGTGACGAGCAGGCCCGTCAGACCGCCGATCCAGGCGCTTCGGTTGTTGGTAATGAACAGCACCGCCAGGACGAGAACCATGGCGCAGATCGCCGTCACGCGACGGCGGTCCATGACTCCCTGGTTGGCAAAGACCACCGCCGCCGGGACCAGCGCCACCAGGAACGCCGCCAGCAACTGGGAGTTGCCGAAGGCGCCCGCCGTGCTGCTGGGTCCACCCTCGCCGATAGTGGCGAGACCGGACATGGCGGCCAGCGCGCCGCCGCCCAGGAGCAGCGTCGCCCAGAGGCTCAGCTGCTGGCGGCTGCCGCAGCGGTACGTCGCGGCGAAGAAGATCATCGCGCCGCAGGCGATCCGGAGCAGCTCCACGGACGCCAGCTCACGGCCTCTGCCCACTGCGGGCGCCGTGGTGACGAACGAGAAGGCCGCCCATGCGACCAGGGCGATCACCGCCGCGTTCGGGCCGGTGGTGAAGAAGCGCCGCACCCCCGCCGGAGACCACGAGAGACGGGTGAGCAGGAGCAGGAGCGAAGCAAAGGCTACGGCCTGCACGATAAAGGCGCGCATGCCGAACCAGACGCCCTCATTGGGGAGGGCGAGCGCAGGCGCCGTCAGGAGCACCGCCAGCAGGAGCAGGGGTGCGTAACGGCGTGCGTCAAACCGCACGGAATCCATTGTTGTTCTCCAGAAGGCAGTCCGCGCCGGCTGCCGCGCTCTGACCCAGAGCGCATGCCGATGATAGCTGCCCCAGCTATCGACGGACCGACCGTTTCGGGAAGGGCCGGACATTCCTCCGCCCGGGTGGGCGGAGATCCGGCTGCCAGGGTGGCCAGTCGCTCGCTGTGCCACCGCATGACTGCCGTATAGAGTATCTTACGGTTTTTCTGCGGCTGCCGTCTACTCTCCGGTTGGACGGATTATAAGCAAGCAATGGATGGCGAGAAGCGGCGGCGAGCCGTTTCCGGCGCAGGTGGTCCGGAAAGCGGGCCGGTCCCCGCCGCGCCCGCGACACACGGAGGCGCACCGCCGGTCCACGGCTATTGCGCCCCCGCGTCCGACCGCTGCCGCGCGTGGTACCGCTGCCAGCGGAGTGCGAGCCCGTCCAGCCAGATATCCACGATCAGGTAGATCAACCACAGTGCCACTGCCAGCCCGATGATCACCACCGCAGTGGTTGCGCTGGACTCCGTTGCCAGGACGGTACGCGTCAAACCGGCGGGACGGGTGAGGAGGTCCCAGCTGTTCGCGCGGGAGCTCAATCCCAGGTGGACTCCGAAGGCCAGGAGCAGGAAAAATGGAGCCGCCGCCGCGCGGAGTGGCCAGCCTCGTTCGCGCACGGCCGCCGCGACGGGACGCGTGGCCAGCACCATCGTCACCGCGCCGAACCCGTTATACAGCCAGCAGCAGGCCAGCAGCACCAGCAGCCAGAGCAGTGCGTCCGGATGGCCGTGGATGGTGAACCGGCTCT
>CAYQDT010000595.1:0-3580 GCA_964416225.1 uncultured bacterium | reverse complement strand
CGTGGTGCGAGCGGCGGACCTGAACGGCTCGACGGAGTACATCATCAAGCAGATCGCGGCCGCCCCCGCCGGTACTACGTGGGCGGTTGGCACGGAGGTCAATCTGGTCAGCCGCCTGCAGCAGGAGCACCCGGAAGACGCCGCGGCCTTCTCGCACCAGGTCCAGCGCTTCGTCCTCCTGACCGAGAGCCATCTCTCCAGCGAACTGCGGCACTGGTGGCTGATGGTGGCTTCGGATAAACCCGCCGCGAGCTGACGCGGAGCACGAGACAGCTTAATGCATCCAGCCACCGCACCCTCCGTCCGGATCGGGGCAACCGGCCACCGGATCCTGACCGATACCGGGCCCGTTTTTCGGGGGGTCGACGAAGCTCTGAGCCGGATCGAGGCGGGGTGCCCCGGCCGCTCGCTCGTCGTGCTCTCTCTCCTGGCGGAAGGCGCGGACCGGATCGTGGCCGAGGCGGTGCTGCGCCGGCCCGGGTCGCGGCTGATCGCCGTGCTGCCCTTCCACGATGCGGACTACACCGCCGACTTCGGGCCGGACGGGTCGCCTTCGCGCGTCCATTACGCGTCGCTGCTGGCTCGCGCTTCGGAGGTGGTCGCGCTGACCGGTGCGGCGACTCGCGCGGACGGCTACGGGCGTGCCGGCCGCTACCTGGTAGATCACTGTGACTTCCTGCTCGCCGTATGGGATGGGCGCCCGGCGCAGGGGCAGGGCGGCACCGCGGAGATCGTGGCTCGGGCGCGGGAGCAGGAAAGACCGGTGGTGATCGTCCGGGCCGGAAATCGCTGTCCGGGTTCGGCGGAGCCCACCAGCCTGGGGCCGGAGCAGGGTCGCGTTCTGCTCGAGCGGCTGGACAGCGGTGTGTCGGCAAAGTAGCAGGGCACCCGCCCATTCCCCTGATCCTTCGCGCACACCGGACGGCGCGGTGCGAGCGGCATCCGGACGAGCGCGGATCTCCCTCGCCGGGAGCGGTAGCGAGCGCTGCAGGCAAGCACCCGCGCCCCCGGCGGCCTCCGCGCGAAAAGCACCGGGGCCGTTTACGTTTCGGCGCATCCGCGCCGACAGAAACAGTGGGTCACCGCTCCGGTGCGGTGCAGCTCTTGTCGGGCGCTGAGGGGGCAATGATATACTTGCCCCATCCCGGCTGTCACCCGCACGCTGGAAACCAAACCGGGCCAGCACGCAGTCCGCTGCCTACGCTGACGCTGAAACCAACAATGGCCGACCAACTGATTGAGCGAGTCTCCAACCTTCACGGCCGTCCCGGCGTTTCTGATGCCGTCGCTCCCGCAGTCTCCCGCAGCTCACAGGATTCCCTCCGGCAGGCGCGGCTCTGCCTGGAGAGCTCCGGCCGGCGTCTGAAGCGTCCGGACGTGGAGCAGGCGGACGAGGTGCTCGCGCTCCTTCGCAAGGCGGCGGATCACCTCCGCCAGTCGATCAACGCGGGCTAAACCCCGGCTTCCGTCCTCGCACGGCGGATCTCGGAGACACCCGGAGCGGTCGCCGGGAACGGCGCCTGGAGAAGGGGCCGGACGCGTGTCCCCGCACCTCCCCGCACGCCCCCATCCCTCGTTTCGCCTCACGCGCCGCGGGCGCGGGATCGGGCAGCCGCTCGCGAACGAGCCGCCCCCGTCCCACTCCCCGGCGCGTCTCCTAGCCCTGCACCACCGGATTGCGCAGCGTGCCGATCTCCGGGCTGGAGATCAGCACCTCGTCCCCGGCCGCCAGCGTGAAGTCGTCCCCGGGGACCAGGCCGGTGCCGGTGAGGAGATAGGCGCCCTGCGGAAAGAGGTTGTCGCGCCCCAGCCAGGAAGCCAGGTCCGCGAAGTGGCGCTTCATCTGCGCCGTGGAGGTCTCCTGGTGATAGACGCTCTCCCCGCCGCGCCGGATCTCCAGCGTGATCGGAAGCTCCCGGTGTTCGCGCGGCTCCGTCTCCAGCAGAAGCACCGGTCCCAGTCCGCATGACTGCCGGTAGACCTTGGCCTGCGGCAGGTAGAGCGGGTTTTCACCCTCGATGTCGCGCGAGCTCATGTCATTGCCCAGCGTGTACCCGATGATCCGCATCTCCGGCGAGAGCAGCAGCGCCACTTCCGGCTCCGGCACGTTCCACCGGGCATCGACGCGGATCCGCACCGGCGCGTTGGGGCCGGAGACCCGGGATGGCGTGGCCTTCATGAACAGCTCCGGACGGTCCGCGTCGTAGACCTGGTCATAGAACCGGGCCGCGCCCTCGGACTCGGCCATCCGAGCGACCTTGCTCCGCTGGTAGGTCACGCCCGCGGCCCACACTTCCTGGTGATCGATCGGGGCCAGCAGGTGAGGGACGCCCGCCTCCGGAGTGCCGGCGGAAAGCTCGGTGAAGGAGAAGGCAGCTCCTCGGGAGCCGGCGGCGGAGAGGACCGCCAGCGGGTCCGGCCACTGGAGCAGACTGGCGAGGAAGCCCCCCGCGCTGCCGGTATCGGTGGCGATTGCGTTGACGCGGTCACCGTCGACGACACCCCAGGTGCCGCCCTGGCCGGGGAGATGGAAATGCACGAGCTTCATTGCGGAGGCTTTCTTGTTTACGGAAGGTTCAGATGGCCCCGCGGCGCGCGGCGAGAGCGCGGACGGCGGAGCAGCCAGAACAGGGAGTAGCAGAAGATACCTGCGGGGCAGGCCACCAGCAGGAGCAGGACGATGGCCAGGGGCGCCGCGAAGGGCACCGCCCCCAGCAGCGACTCTGCTGCCCGCACCGCGTCCAGCGGATCGCCCGTCGGCCAGAGCATCGCCAGCAGCAGCAGGCTCGAGAGCAGCAGGAGACCGGCGAACGGAAGCTGCCAGCGATGGGTCACCGGCAGCGTGCCGGATGGAACACGCACACCGCTCACCAGCGCGACCAGGAGCAGCAGGCTCGCGCAGACCAGGAGGAAAACGGCGAGTGCGGGCACGGCTGAGCTCCTTCCGCCAGGCCTCCGAGCCGGGCGGCTGGCCAGCCGGCGCCGGGGACTGTATCTATTCTAATCCAGTCTTCTTCAGAATTCCCCGCCCGGCGCTCCGTCAACAGCGCCGTCGCCCGCGGAGCCAAAGCCCGGTCCACAGCCCAACCGGAGCAGCGGCTGCCGTCGCGAAACCGCCCCCCGCACCGCCGCTCCCCGCCTACTCCCTTCACCGCGTTCCCGGTCGGGCGACGCTCCCGGCACCCGCGCTGTTTTACTCCCGACGGATGAAGCCTCCCGGAAAGGGGCCACTCCGGGCTTGGTTGACCCCGGGTTCGGGTAAAACGGGCCAACGGTAAGGAAGACAAACAAAATGGAACACATTCACACCGAATCCGAGGATACCCGTTTTCTCCGCCGGAAGATGAAGCTTCCGCTGAAGGTAGCCGGCTGCGGGGCGGCGGCGGCCCTGCTGATGGGTGCCGTGATGCCGCACCACAAGAAGACGCCGGATTTCAACGCGAAGGCATCCATTACGGAGACGCCGACCGCCGGAACGATCCAGAGTCTTTATGCCAGGAGCGTGGGAGCGCCGTATTCCGGGTCGCTGTTGAACCTGACGGTCCGGCCGGGACAGGTGGTCCACCAGGGCGATCCGCTC
>CAYQDT010000594.1:0-3582 GCA_964416225.1 uncultured bacterium | reverse complement strand
CGACGCGCACCTGGTCCCGCATCCCCAGCAGGAAGTCGAGAAACGAGGTGTATCCATAGGTGCTCTCCTCGAAGCCCGGCAGCTCCAGCCGGAGGCGGGTCTTGAGCTGCGTGCCCCGCACCGCAATGCGCTGGGGCACGTCCGGGCGCCCGTCCGGGGAGCCGAGCAGCCGCAGGGTGCGGCGGAGCGCTTCCAGCACCTCATCGCGCGGGAGCGGCTGGGCCGGGCCGCTGCTCGCCTGGACGAACTCCAGCATCCGCTGCAGGTTCGCCTCGGCCACCGTTCCCCGCTCCGCCACGAAATATTCCGAGCCTTCTCCCGGCTGACCGCAGAGAATCGCGTCGCTCTGCGCCTTGAGGAAATCGATGAAGTTGTCGAAGCCCTCGAACCGCTCGTCCCAGCTCGGATCCAGGCGGCGCATGGAAGCCTTCACCGCCATCGCCTTCAGCGGAGTTCCGGGCGGGGGCATTCCGGGGAGACCCTGGCGGTCCGTCATCCGGCGGATCGTCCCCAGAAGCAGGGTGCGGGCGTCCCGGCGGCTGCCGCCTCCGTTTCCGCTTCCGTCTGCGTTCTCGTCCGGCATCCAATCCGCAACCTCTTCATAGAAGAGGTAGTGGTCGCAGCTCTTCACGAGGTACTGGCTGCTGCTCGTTTTCAGCCCCACGCCCCAGACCGTCTTGCCGTTTTCACGGAGGCGGTTCACGAGGGACAGGAAGTCGCTGTCCCCGGTTACCAGCGCGAAATCCGTGATCTCCGGAGAGCGGTAGGCCGCTTCAATGGCGTCGATGGCAATCCGGATGTCGGCGCCGTTCTTCCATCCCTCACGATCCCGGGAGGCCGCGAACACCTGTACCGGCTCGATTCCCTGCTGCAGCAAGTCGCTGCGGTAATCTTTGTAGTAGCTCCAGTCCGCATAGGCGCGCTTGATGAGGATTCTCCCTTTCTCCTCCAGCTCTCCCAGAATAGCGCGCAGATCGACTCGCTCCTCCAGATGCCGCTGCCGAACCCCACGGGCGATGTTTTCGAAATCAATGAACAGGGCTAGTTTGCAATCCATTACCAGACTTCTTTCATTTCGCCATCCTGGCTCTTCCAAATGTCCGTCTCGTAGCACCACTTATTCTATCGTGACCCCCACTGCCCGCTTTTGACCCCCGGGGCGCCGCCGGGCGGTGGTGCCACTCCCGGCCGCGGCTCCGAAAGCGACCGCGCCGGGAGGCTGCCTCCCATTCCGGGTGGATCCCGGCCACGGGGGTCCGGAGCGGGAAGTCTCAAGCCGCCGCGTCCCTTGCGTGCGTCCCTTGCGTGCGTCTCATGAAGGCTACGCCCCGGATAGCCCCCCTTGGTTCCCGTGCGAAGGAAACCCGCCGGCACCGGGCCGGTCCCGGGATTTCCGCCGCCGCGCGCACGAGTTTCGCGAAGGCGTGCTCGCACCACAAATAACGGGCCGCCGCGCGGCCGACGGGCGCTATAGTGGGGTGGCGATCTCCGGCAGAGCGGGGCCCGCGCCGCGCGGCTCGCACCGGTCGCAGCCCGGACGGCCGGTGCCGCCGGAAGGAGTCGCGCCTGAGCGCGGGGAAGAGGCACCCACTGTGAAGCACTACCAACAACGTCGCCGCCCCGGGCGCCTCGCGGCGCTCCCCATCCTGCTCTGCCTGCCCCTGCTGGCCCTGATGGCCCGTCCCGGTCACTCGGGGACGCTGGACCCGGGCAGTGTCAAGGAGACGATCTTTCCCAACGGCCTCCACCTGCTGGTGAAGGAAGCGCACGCCACCGACCTGGCTTCCGTCCAGGTGTGGGTCCGCGCCGGCGGGTTCACGGAAGACGAAAAGAGTGCAGGCACGGCGCACGTGATCGAGCACCTCGTCTTCAAGGGCTCGGAGAGCTCCGGCCCGGGCAGCATCGACGAGGCAATCGAGAACCTCGGCGGGCTGCTGGAGGCCTCTACCGAGAAAGACTGGACGCGGTTCGGCTGCACGGTGGCCGGCCGGTATGTCGGGAAGGCGATCGGCGTCATCGGCGACGCGCTGCGCAAGCCCCGCTTCCGGCCGGAGGACTGGGAGGCGGAAAAGCCGCTCATGCTGCAGGAGATCGAGCAGGCCCGCGGAAATCCGGAGCCGGCGATCAGCACGGTCCTCTACGATCTCGCGTTCCAGCACCATCCCTACAAGTACGACGTTCGCGGCACCCCCGACTTCATCAAGAGCGTCGATCTCAAGGCGGTGCAGGAGTACTACCGGAAGTACTACGTCCCCGCGAACATGACCGTGGTCGTGGTCGGCGATGTGGACGGGGCCGGCGTGGAGCGCGCCACGCGGGCGGCGTTTGCCGCGGACCAGCCGGGCCAGAAACCGGTGCCGGCGAGCGTTCCCCCGGACGAGCGCGCCTGCGCGAAGCCGGAGCGGCGGGTCGTGACCACCGCCTTCCAGAACGGCTACGTGGGGCTGGCGTTCCCCGCACCCGGCGTCAAGGACGACCCGGACGTCTATGCCATGGATGTGTTGATTACCCTGCTGGAGCACGGAGGAAGCGGCCGACTCCCCGCGGCGCTCAAGGAGACCGCCCAGGTCTCGGCCCTGTTTGAGACCCGGCGCCAGCCGGGTCTGACCACGATCATCGCGGTGACCGGCCCCGCGGGCGTGGAGACGGTTGAACGGACGATCCTGCGCGAGCTGGATCTCATCGCGAGCAACCCGGTTTCCGAGGCGGAGCTCTCCCTGGCCAAGCGGGAGCTCGAGGGCAGCTACGCCCTGGACAACGAGCCGTTTTCGGGACAGGCAGCCACGCTGGGCTACTACGCCGCGATCGACCGGCCGCAGTTCGCCACGGAGTACCTCGCGCACGTACGCTCCGTGACGGCCGACCAGGTGCAGGCTCTGGCGCGGAAATACCTGGACCCGCAGCACTCCGTGTCCGTGATCCTGAGGCCGCGGGGGCGCCAGAACCCCTCTGGCCAGCCGGGCTCAGCAGCATGATCGATCGACCGGTTCAGACATTCTTTTCGAATGCAGGCGTGGAGCGGGTTCTATGAATTCTGGTCTCTCTAGTGGCAGCCGCCCCTCCCTGGCTTCCCGCTTCCGGAAGCGCCTGCCGCTCGCGGGCGGTCTTGCCGTTCTCCTGGCTGCCGGGGCGCTCTGCGCGCAGGAGCTGAGCGTCCCCGCGCCCGTCCGGCCAGCGGGCGGTACCGCGCCCGCGGCCGCTCCCGCCCGCAAGCGACCGCCGGTGGCGTTCGGCGTGCTCTCCAGCGGGATGCACTTCCTCTGCCGGAGTAACACCTCGTCCGAGATTGTCTCGGTGGTTTGCCTGGTGAAGGCCGGCCTGCCGGACGAACGGGAAGAGCAGGCCGGTGTGGCGGCGCTCACTGCGGAAGCACTGCTGAAAGGAACCACTACCCATCCCGGCCAGAGCTTTCTCCGGGAAGTGGCGGCCGCCGGCGGCAATGTCCGGACCGTGCCCGGGTTCGACTTCACGGAGATCTCGGTGGTCGCGAGCAAGAGCCAGATCGAGCCCGTGCTCAAGCTGATCGGTGATCTCGTCTCCCACCCGCAGCCGGCCACTCTCCAGGCGCCCGACGAGGATCCG
>CAYQDT010000593.1:0-3585 GCA_964416225.1 uncultured bacterium | reverse complement strand
CGTGAGGACCACGTCCGGGCGGCCGTCTCCGTCGTAATCTCCGACCGCACATCCCATCCAGTGACGGTTCGAGAGCAGCCCGCTCCGCGGCGTCACGTCGCGGAAGGTCCCGTTCCGCTCGTTGTGATACAGCGCCACCTTGAACGGCCCCACCAGCAGGATGTCCGGCCAGCCGTCCTGATCGTAATCCAGGAACGCGCAGCCACCGCCGGCGGTATCGAGGATGGTAAGCGGCGAGCGGCCGTGATGTCCGAGCCGGAAGTGGATACCCGCATTGCCGGCGACGGAGGCCAGCTGGATCGGCTCCGGCCGCTCCCGCTCCGCGTGGTGATCCGGGCGGGATCCGCAGCCGCAGAGGCCGATCGCTACGAGCAGGCTCGCCACGGCACCAAGAGGCCATCTCATCGCTCGGGGGCCTGGGAGGCCAGCCGGGCGCGAACCGCCGCGAGGCGCTTCCGCAGGTCCGGCCGATCCGGGTGGCCCTGCAGGCTCTGCTCCAGGCTGACAGCGGCCGCCCCGGGGTCGTCGGCCTTCAACTGCAGGTCAGCCAGCCGTTCATAGAGATCCGCGGGGTGTCGTGAAGTGGTGAGGGCAATGCGCAGCTCGTCGATCCGCCGCATGGTCTCCTGCCGCTCCCGGTAGATTCGCGTCTCCCGCTCCGCCTCATCCGAGCGCCCGAGGCGGCGATAGACCTGCGACAACGCGTAGTGAATCTCGTCCTGGCCCGGGGTTGTGGCCGCTGCTTCCTGGAGAAAGCGCGCCGCGGCCCCCCAATCCTGCCGGGCCATGGCCAGGCGGCCGTGGAGGTAGGGGAGGAGGCGGTAGTGCGGGTCGAGACGCTCAATGTCCCGGCAGGTCTGCTCCGCGAGCGCCAGATCCGCGGGCCCTCGCTCGTGAGCGAGCAGCAGGCTGGCGAGGTTCGCCTGGATCCGGACGTCGCCGGGTGCATTCCCGGCGGCCGAACGGAGGCAGGCGATGGCGTCATCGACCTGCCCGACGGCGGCCAGAACGGCGCCGCGGAGGGCGAGGTACTCGGGCTGGCGGGGGCTCTGGAGAAGGGCGTGGTCGATGGCGCTCCGGGCGTTCTGAACCTGCTGCATCTGCAGGTAGCAGACCGCCAGTTCATACGACGCGTCGGGGAAGTCCCGGTGCCCGGCGGCCACTGCTCGGAATTGCTCCGCGGCCAGGTGATAGGCGCCGCGGTGGCGATACAGGCGCCCGAGTGCCATTCGTGCCAGCGGGTAGTCCGACTGGTGACTGATCGCGCCGCGCAGGACCTGCAGCGCCTCGTTTCGATCGCCGCGAGCGGTCAGGATCTCGCCGAGCGCGGTGGCCACTTCGGGATCCGAGTTGTCCAGCGCAAGCGCGGAGCGCAGCGCCGGCTCCGCCAGCGTCCCATCTCCATCCCTGGCCAGGCGCAGCCCAAGCTCCCGCCAGGCGAGACGGTCCCGGGGGTCGCGAGCCGTGATCTCGCCGAGGCTTACCAGTGACGTCATCCGGTACCGGAGTCCGCGGCCGACCGGAGAATTCCACCCCAGGGCCGTCACCATCCCGCCGGCCAGCACCACGGCGGCGAGGGCCCGACCCATTCGCGCGGTAGTCGCTATTCGTTTGCCCATGTCGCTAGTTTTCCGCCCATGGGTACAACCCGGCATCCGGTGCCGGACCGGCACGCTCGGACGACAACTGCTGGATCGCGTCGATCCGGTACTTCTGGCGCGCGAGGGCCAGCGCCGGGTCGCCGCCGGGCAAGGTGAGTCCGCGCCGGCACACTTCGGCGGCATCCGCGGTTCGGCCGGCGCCGCTCAACGCGGCGGCGAGTGTCTCGAACTGGCGCGGGCTGCCGGACGTCACCGCGCTCCGCCACGATTCACGGAAGCGGGGATCCTGTTCCGGTTCAAGCTCGAGCTGCGCGCGGGTGCGCTCGGCGTCCTGATTTCTGCCCAGCCGGCGGTAGACCTCCACCAGAAGGCGAACACATTCCTGCCGCGCATCGGAGTGGGGACGGGAGCGTGCCAGACCCTTCTGAACGGCGGCGCGCGCGCCCGGAAGATCCCCCTTCGCCATCAGGACCAGCCCCAGCGCAGCGTCAAACTCCGGGTCCCGGGTGCTATCCTGCAAGGCCCGGCGCGCCGTATCCTCCGCATCGCGGAGTGCAGCCGCCGTCGGATGGTCCGATGCGATCAACCGCGCCCGGGCGGCCCGCGCATACCCGACCGGATACATGCGGGTGACCTGAATGCGCTTCAGCAGCAGCGGCTCCGCCTCGCTCCGCTTGTTGAGCACCTCGGCGAGGCGACCCAGCAGCAGGTAGGGACCATCCTGCATCGGCAGCTTGCGGACGGACGCGGAGAGCATCGTCCAGGCGTCCACCGGCCGGCCGAGCCGGGCGAGCGACCGCGCCCAACTCGCGGAGGCGATGTCATTCGGGGGCTGCAGTTTGCCGGCCGCGTTGAATTCGACCAGGGCATCGTTGAAGAGGCCGGCCGCGGCGTAGATCTCCCCTAGCGCGTACCGCGGCGCCGGGTCCAGCGGCTTGAGCGTCGACAGCCGCTCGTAGGCCTCAACCGCCCGCAGCGGGTGTCCGGACGCGGCGGCGGCGCGAGCCAGTCCGTACCAGTACGCGTCATTGTTCGGCTGCGCCTTCACCAGCTTCTCCATGTAGGCGCGCGCGTCATCCTGCTGACCCAGGGCGGTGAGGCGATACGAGAGTGCGAACACGGCCTCCGTGTCCTCCGGGTGCTGCTGCGCATAGGCACGCAGGGACCGCACCCCCGCGCGCCGGAGCCAATCCTGCCGCACCGATTGGTAGTACTGGATGGCCCCGCCCACGGTGCAGATCGCCAGAGAACCGGCAAGGGCCCCAATCATCACCTTCCGAAGGCTTCTACGTTCGACGCGGCTCATAACGCTATTCCCGAATCGTCAGATCGCCCGGTATCCGCGGGTTGCGCACCACACTGCGGGCGCCGCTCGGCCACGCGACTTCCACCCGGTCCACGTGCTGGATTCGACCCAACCCAATATGCACCCGAACGTCGCTGGCCGAATAGAAGCTGCCCCCGGTGGTGGCTTCGGCGGACCACTGCTCCGGCCCGGCCACCACGCGAATGTGGGCCCCGATGCCCATCCGGTTGCTCCGGGTCCCGATCAGCTTGATCCGGAGCCAGTTGCCCGGCCGGGGAATCTGGTTCATCAGCAGGCGGGCCGGACCTTCCAGATCGGTTACCAGGAGATCGACCCGACCATCGTTGTCGAAATCAGCCGTTGCCAGCCCGCGGCCGACCGCCGGAGTGGTGAACCCCGCGCCCGCGTCGCGCGAGCGGTCCGCGAAGCTCCGGCCGCCCTCGCTCATGAAGAGCTGCATCGGCTGCCGGTAGTGACCCACCTGATCGATGAGGTCCTCGTTATCGTGGATGTGCCCGTTGGCGACGGCGAGGTCCGCCCAACCATCGTTGTCAAAATCGGCGAACTTGCAGCCGAAGCCGACGAAGGGGCGGGTGGGAGCGTCCAGGTTTGCGGAAAGTGCGCGGTTTTCGAAGGAAGGTCCCCGGTTGGCGTAGAGACTCACCGGCTCGAACTCGA
>CAYQDT010000592.1:0-3599 GCA_964416225.1 uncultured bacterium | reverse complement strand
GTGCGTGAAGCAAAGCCCGTAGGCGAGCGCGGCCGCGCCCAGCCACCGCCCGGATCCCGTGCGATCCCACTGAAGAACGCACAACAATGCCGCGCAGCTCAGCAAGACGTGGAACGCGTAGACCTCCGCGATCACGGACTGCGACCAGAACGTGAGGCTGAAGGCAAAGAGCAGTGCCGCGACCGCAGCACAGGCTCGAGAGCCGGCCGCCCGACGGGCCACGAGAAAAAGAAGGCCCACGCCCCCCGCGCCGGAGAGCGCCGAAAGCAGGTTCATGCGCTGCGCCACGCTTCCCCAGCGAAAGAGGGTGAGAAAGCCGTGTGCCAGGAGCATGTAGAGCGGGTAGCCGGTGGGATGCGGCACTCCCGCCTGGAACGCCGCGGACGTCAGCTCCGGGCTGTCTCCCCAGGCAATCGACGCGGAGAGCGTCCGGACATAGACTGACAGCGCGGCCACCGCACAGAGCGCGGCCAGCAGCAGGTCCGTGCCCGCGACCCGGCCCCGGAAGCCCTTCTTTGGCTCGACGTAACGAGTCCGCGATTCTTCGTTCGCCGCCACACAAGTCTCCCCGCGCATGGTCGTCCACCGGTTCAGGGAGATTATCGGTGGAAACTCTCCCCGCGCGATGGTGAACATCCCTCGAGGATGGGGTGACGCTGCGATGGCTCCGGGAGCGGCCGCGCTTGCCCCCGACATCCCTCCTTCCGGCACCCCCGCCGGGCCCTCTCCAGGCAGCGTCGCCCCGTCAACCCTGGACGCCGCGGCTGCGGGACGCCGCCGTGCTCAGGAGCGGGGCGGCGCCGCTTGGAGCTGCATGCGCCTCCGCTCATAGAGCGGTCGGGTGCGCTCCTCCTCGCGCTCCAGGACCTCTGGGTCCGCGCGCTCCGGCGAGCCGGAGCCGAAGGGCGGCTGCGGATCGTACTCCAGGCCGAGCTGGATCGCCTGCGCCGTTTGCTCGCCCGCGAGCATGGCCGCCAGGAACAGCGCCATATCGATGCCCGCCGAAACGCCCGCCGCGGTGATCCGGTTGCGGTCCGCGACCACCCGCTTCCGGACGGGGATGGCCCCCAGCGCCGGAAGGAGATCGATGCAGCGCCAGTGCGTGGTGGCCCGGTATCCGCGCAGGAGTCCGGCGGCACCGAGAAGCAGAGCGCCGGTACAGACGGAGGTCAGCCAGCGCGCCTGCGCCTCCTGCTCCTGGAGAAAGCGGAGCAGCACGGGGTTTTCCATCTGCTCCACCTGCCCGGGACCGCCCGGCACCAGCACGAGATCCAGCGGGGGCGCGTCGGAAAAGCAGGTATCCGGGGAGAGCTCCAACCCCAGGTCACTCCGCACCGGTCCCGGACCCTCCGCCAGCAGCCGGATGCTCGCGCCGGGGATCCGGGCAAGTACCTCGTGCGCTCCCACAAAGTCCAATGCGGTAAGATGGGGGAAGAGGATCAGCCCAATTTCCATTGAAGAGACTCCGCGGGCGAGTGGCGGGGATAGGATAGCACGTCCGCCGCGGGGCGGGTGTCAAGCGCGGCCGGGTACCGCGCGGGAGCCGCGGATCCAGGGGTGATGCGGCTGTCGGCTGCGGCGGCTAGCGGCGCTGCCCCGTGGTGCAGTTGTGGGGAGATTGTTTTGCGTCTGATCAACGGGCTCTGGCTGGAAGACCTGCTGGTGGACGCGTGCGAAGCGGAGATTCGGCGGTTCACGGCGGAGCACCGCGGCGTTCGGCTATACGCCTTCTGCCTGGAGTATGACGGCATCGCGGGCTCGATGGGCCTCTCGTTCGGGACCCGCGCCGACGTGGAGCGAGAGCTGGCGCGGCAGTCCCCCGGGGGCGGCGATCCCACCTGCTACCGCGCCATTGAGCTGGATCCCGCGTCGTGGCGCTTCCGCAGCGTGGAGGTGGCGGATCGGGAGGGTCACTGGGAGCGCGCCGCGCGGGTGCTGGCGCTGTACCGCGAGACGATCGACGGGGCGGAGGAAGATCCGGAAGCCGCGGAGTTCCTCTGGCTCCGGTTCGAGTACCTCGCCGAGTGCGTCGTCCGGCGGCTGCTGGACCGCAACGCGTTCGAGCCGCTGAGCCGGGAACCGGAGTTCCTGGCCTACGCCACCACGGACTGCGAGAGCCTCGAGGAGCTCGAGGACCGCCTCGCGCGCCTCTATCCGGACTACCGCCGCGCGACGATGGAATGGGGCGAGCACGCCCGTCCGGGCGCCGTGCGGGCCCGCCGCTGCGAGGGAGACCCCACGCACCGCCGTCCGAACCCGGACGGCCTGGCCCGCTGCACGGTCTGCCAGACCTGGTTCTGTACCGAATGCCAGGCGGAGCACGGGCATCCCGAGCTCCGCTCACGCCTGCCGTTCTTCAAGGATTCCGCGTGATCCCGCTCGCTGATTGGGAACCGCCGACGAGGCGCCATGAATCTCTCGCAGGAAGCCGTTCCCGGCAGCCGTTGCAGGGGGCGCTGCGTGGGGCACTGACGGCACGTGCTGCGGGGGCGCGGCCCCATCCGGATCATCCACGCCATTGAAACAGCTCGACCTTCATTTCCAATCGCAGGTGTGGCAGGGCCGCCCGTGGGAGCATACGCTCCAGCTCTTCCTGCCCGAGCGTGCTCCGGCCGCGCAGGCCCTTCTGTGCGTGACGGGTGACGGCCCGGTCGGCGGCGAATCGTATCCCTTCCGTCTTGCGGCGGAGCGGCTGCGTGCGCCGGTGGCCGTACTGTACAACGTCCCAAACCAGCCGCTGTTCGACGAACTCCGGGAGGACGGGCTGATCGCCTTCACTTTCGACCGCTTTCTCGAAACCGGCGATGCATCGTGGCCACTGCTGGTCCCGATGGTGGAGAGCGCCGCGCGCGCCATGGACCTGGTCCAGGAGAGCACGCGCCGGGAGCTGGGGGAGGCGGTCCGCGCCTTCGTGGTGACCGGCGCGTCCAAGCGGGGCTGGACCACGTGGCTGACGGCCGTACGCGACCCGCGCGTGGCGGCGATCGCCCCAATGGTGTTCGACAACCTCTGCTTCCCCCGCCAGATGAAGCGGCAGCGGGAGCTCTGGGGAAACTTCAGCGCCGAGATCGACGACTACACGGAGCGGGATCTCCAGTCCAAGATGGATACGGAGCGGGGCCGGCAGCTCGTGCAGATGGTCGACCCGTGGTGCCACCGCGAAGCGCTGCTCCTGCCGAAGCTCCTGATTCACGGCTCGAACGATCCTTACTGGGGCACCGACGCCACCCGGCTATACTGGCATGATCTGCAGGGTCCGAAGTACGTCCTGACCGTTCCGAACGCCGGGCACTCCATCGCGGACGGGGAGCGGGTGCTGGGGACGCTCGCCGCGTTCTTCCGGCACGTCGGCCGCGGGGAGCGGCTGCCGGACCTCCAGTTCGAGCACGCGCGCCGGAACGGCCGCGCCCTCCTCCGCATCCGCCCCTCCGGGCCGGCCGCCTCGGCGCACTGCTGGAGCGCGCGGTCCGACAACCTCGACTTCCGCCCCGTACCGTGGAGCGCCGAGCCCATTCCGGAGCGGAACGGCGAGTTTGTGGCGGAGCTCCCGGTGCCGGCGGAGGGGGGCGTGGCCCTCTTCGGAGAGGTGGAGTTCGCCG
>CAYQDT010000591.1:0-3604 GCA_964416225.1 uncultured bacterium | reverse complement strand
CGACCTGCGAATCTCCGACCCCGTCTCTCTGCTGAATGAGATCGCTCGCCGCTACGGATCGGTGGAGCGCATCCTCATGGAGTATGTCGACAATGCGCTCGACGACGCGGAAACCCTCTACCGGGCAAACGCGGAATCCTACCCGTTCACGGTCAGGATCGAGGTCATCATCGACGCAAGCGACCGCACCGTCACGGTCCGGGACAACTGCCGGGGGATGCTGCCCCAGGTGCTGGAGCGCGTCGTGGCCAACGTGGGCGAATCCACGAAGAAGGGACTGACCTGGGTCAACGGTCGCTTCGGGTTCGGAGTTCATGCATTCCGCGCCTGCGCGGAGTCCATCCGGTTCCGGACCAAGAACCATCATGGCGATCACCTGGAGCTCCAGCTCAACCGCAAGCAGCATTACGGGATCAGGCGGCCGTGGCAAGTGGACGCTCCCTTCCCGACCGACACGGGCACGGGCACCGAAATCACCCTCGGCCCCTTCGACCCGGCTTCGTTCCAGACGGTGACCGCAGACAGCATCAAGCGGGAGATCGAGGGGCACTTCGAGCGGCTGCTCGCCCGCCCGGACCTCGCCGTGACCGTCTCGGCTGCGGGCGAAGTGCCGGCCACCTGCCAGCCCTTCGACTACGCTTCCATTCCGGGGACCGAGTTCAAGCATATGCTGCACCTGGAGCGCGGCACGGAGCTCCACGAGATCGAGGTCTGCCTGAAGGTGGCGGAAACGGCGGTTTCGGGCCGAGCCTCACGCTTCTTTGCGCGCGGCCGGAGGATCAACGAGATCGCCGAGATCAGGTCCTTCATCCGGAAATCCACGCACCGCACGAGCGTTTGGGAGCACCCCAACCTGATCGGCTTCATCGAAGTCTCGGAGATCGTGAGGCCCGTCATCACGCGGGACGACTTCGACCGGACCGAGGGCCGCTTCATCCTTTACCGGGCGATCTTGGAGCTGGAGCCCGACATCAAGGCAGCTCTCGACCGGGTAAACGACGCGCACCGGGACACGTCCCTTACCCGGCTCGAGGATGTTCTCCGCAACGTGCTCCAGGACATCGCCCGTGAGGACCGTCTCCGGCTGCGCTCCGAGCTGCACCCCGGCACCGATACCGGCCGCCTGACGGACGGCGGAGGGACCAAGGGCGGACCTGACGGCGGGCCGACCGGCGAGCACCGGGAAGGCGGGGCCGGCGGGGGGAGCGGCGAAGGCGGGGAGGGCGGACCGGACCCGGCTAGCCCTGGCACCGCAGTCGGAACCTCCGACGGCGGCAACCGGCTTGCCGACGACCCAGCCGGCGCAGCCGGGACGCCGCGCAGGCGATCTGGGTTGGACGTCGTGTTCATGAGCATGCCGCCAGAGCAGGACGGGCGGCTCCGGCGGTCCCAGATGGTTGACGGCACCGTCTACATCAACAGCGACCACGCCGACTTCCTGGAGCGGCTGGCCCACAGCCGCCAGGGGCGACCGAAGTTCACCGACCGCCTCGGCGCATACCTCGCCAGCACGGTATCGATCCACTACAAGGACCAGTTCTACGCACGCTACGGGCGCCAGCCAGAGCGCCGGGACCAGCTGTTCGACGAGCAGGTCGACTTCATCTGCCGCCTGGAGAGCGCCCTGCGTGCCTACCTGCCGCTTCTGGAGCAGGAGCTGGCCGGCTCCTTCGGAGACGACGACGATGCGCACGGATAAGAAGCCGCAGCGCCAGGAAGCAGGACTCGGGCCGCTCATCGAGCGGCTCGGGCCGCTCAACAACCAGTGGAGGGAAGCCGCGCCCTCGGCGAAAGCTCTCCTGCTCTGGGACATGGGAGACCTGATCATCCAGGCGGTTCCCGCGCCGTCGGACGCCGTTCTCTGGGATATCCAGACCCGCAGCTACCTCACGCGGAACCTGCTGCGATACGCGCTGATCGTGAGGCGCGGTTGGGAACAGCGATCCGAGCTGGCGGCGCTGACCGCGGGATTGCGGAGCTACACCGTCTTCCGCGAGGCACTCCCGTTCCTCAAAGGAAGCCGGGAAGGCATTGATGCAGGGACCTACGGACAAGTGGTCGAGCTGCTACGGGACCCGGATACGCGGGGCGCCACATCCGCCTTGCGACGCCTCAAAGCAATCATGGTTGGGCGCCAGCACTCGAAGGGGGGAAGCGCCGCGGCCATCCGCGACCAGGCAGGCACGTTCCGGTCCACGTTGACAGCCCTTCAGCTCGCGGCCCGGGAAGGCACCCTGCCACCGCTGCCGCCCGAGACGGCCGTCGCGCTTAGCCAGGCGGCCCTTGCCCTGGCTAGCGGCGAGCCTGCCCGCGAACTCCCGCCGGCTGCGCAAGCACCCGAATGCGTTGGCGCGCTGCTAACCGCGCTGAACGCCGCGATCCGCGGCGGGCGCGCATCCGCCGCAGCGTTCCGCCGCATCGTGGGCCCCGCACATCTGATGCAGGCGGCAGACCTCCTCAACTGCTCGGCATCGGAGCGCGGCCTGTCGGAGTGGCGCCGCCGAAATGCGGCGCCAGCGACCCCGCCACGCGCGGGCCTGGAGAACGAGCCATGACCGCTGACAAGTCGCACCTCGACAATAGTCCGAACGCACGGAAGCTCCTGGATTCGCTGCGCTACCTCGGTTACGACAACCTCTACGCCATCAGCGACCTCGTGGACAACGCGGTTGATGCCGGGGCCCAGCACATTTGGGTAAATGTTGAGCGCAGCGCGAGCGGCGACTTCACGATCCAGATCGCCGATGACGGTTGCGGGATGCCCAGCCCGATCCTGGACCAGGCGTCCCGGCTGGGCAGCGAGGTGTCCCGAAACGCCGCCTCGGACCTCGGCCGCTTCGGCATGGGCCTCGTCACTGCCTCACTGAGCCTTGGGAAGCGCCTTACAATCCTCACGCGATCAGATGAGGGTCCGGTGCTGGTAAACGTGACGGACTTCGATCATATGACGAAGGCCAACAGCTTCGTGAGAGAGCGCTTTGGGAAAGCAGGCGCCGACGAGCAGGTTGAATTCGACGCGGCTATCACCCACCTAAAGAAGCTCGCGCGGGCGCGTGCCGACGCCGCGGAGCGCGCGGGGCGGAAGGTCTTCTATCAAGTTGCCGGGGACCGGCCGACGGGCACCGTAGTGCGCATCACGAAGTGTGACGTGTTCAAGCGCAAATACGTGAAGCCCTTCGAGAAGGAGCTGGAAAGGCACCTCGGTCAGGCTTACCGGATGTTCATCCGGGCCGGCCGTGCCTTCTACATTAACCAGCGCGAGGTTCCGGTCGAGATCAACGACCCGTTGTGGCTGGACCACCACGGCACCACCCTGCACAGTGACGAGACCTACGACCTCAAGTATACCGACGCGGAGGGCAACGAGATCTGCGATCCGGTGCAGATACGGCTTGCCATCCTTCCCGACCACGGTGGCCCGGACCTCAACAAGCAGCACGGCTACAACGTCCAGCGATCCGGGCTCTACCTTCTCAGGAACAACAGGGAGATCGCGCCGGCCCAATTGCTGGGCCTCGCCCCGTTGAGCCGGCATCCGGACTTCATACGCTTCCGCGGCGAGGTATTCGTCACAGGCCGCCTTGACGACGCGCTCGGCATCGAG
>CAYQDT010000590.1:0-3604 GCA_964416225.1 uncultured bacterium | reverse complement strand
CACACCGGATCTCATCGCCATCCGGTCCGCGTCCGGTGGCTCCTTGCCGTGGTCACCGGGATGTTCTGCCTCACGCCGCTGAACTGGTGGGCGCGCTTCACCCTCTGGCTCTACGGACTCGGGCTGCCATGCCTGGCACTGCTGCCGGCGGAGAGCGGCCGTTCCGTTCTCGGCTCCCGGATCCGGACCGGCTGGATCGGTCTCTGCCTGTTGATCGGGATCGGGGAGGGGCTCGCGAGCATGCTGCTTCTGGTCCGGCACTCCGGTCCGGACGAGCCGGCGCTTACCTATTTCCGCAGCTTCCGCGGAACCGCGCTGGAGCAGATTCTGCGCGACAAGCAGCCGGTCGGCGTGGGGCCTATCCGGGGAGATGGAGAGAAGACCCTCATCTATGGCCGGCTTTGCACGCCCGTCGGCGCCCGCGAGGTGACGCCGCTAACGGGTCCCGAGACGAGCTCCGCCGGCTGGCTCCGGGCACACGGCATTCGGTACCTGCTCTGCGACGACGCCGTATCCCCTCCGGCCCTACCCGGGGAGGTGATCGAGCGCGCGGAGCATGCCGGAGGCTTCTGGCTGCTCACGCTCCGGCATCCGCGGCCCGGCCCGCGGCGGTGAGAAAGTCGAAGTCACAGCCCAGGTCGGCCTGAAGCACGTGCTGCTGGTACAGCCGCGTGTAGCCGCGCGCTGCCCGCGGGTACTCCGGACGCCACGCCGCACGCCGGGCCGCCAGCTCCTCCTCCGGCACGCAGAGCGTCAATCGGCGGGCGTCCACATCCAGCGCGATCTCGTCCCCGTCACGGACCAGGGCCAGCGGCCCTCCCACGGCGGCCTCCGGTGCCACGTGCAGCACGACGGTGCCGAATGCCGTCCCGCTCATGCGTCCGTCCGAGATCCGGAGGAGGTCCCGCACGCCCCGCTGCAGGAGCTTCCGCGGGATGGGGAGATTCCCCCGCTCCGGCATTCCGGGCGCTCCCACCGGACCGCAGCGCTGGAGCACCAGGACGCTCGTCTCGTCGACCGGGAGGTCCGGATCGTCGATGCGCGCGTTCAGTTCTTCGATGCTCCGGAAGACGATGGCCCGCCCCCGGTGCCGGAGCAGGTGCGGCGAGGCCGCCGTGTGCTTCAGAACGGCGCCATCCGGACAGAGATTCCCGCGGAGCACCACCGTGCCGCCCTCGGCGTGGAGCGGCTCGGCGAGCGGCCGGATCACGTTTCGGTCCAGCACTTCGGCCGCCGTGAGGTTCTCGCGGACGGTCTTGCCGGTGATGGTGAGCGCGTCACCGTGGAGCAGCGGCTCGAGCTCCTTCATGACCGCCGGCACGCCGCCGGCTTCAAACAGCTCCTCCATCTGGAAGCGGCCGGACGGCTTCACGTCCACCAGGAACGGAGTCCGGCGGCTCAGGTCGTCGAACAGCTCCAGCGGCAGCCGGATCCCGAGACGTCCCGCGATGGCGATCAGGTGGATCACCGCGTTGGTGCTTCCACCGATCGCCATGCAGAGCCGGATGGCGTTCTCGAACGCAGCCGGGGTGAGAATTCGGGAGGGGCGCAGCTCCTCCAGGACCGCCCGCACGATCTCGCGTCCGCTGTGCTCGGCGAAACGCAGGCGGCGGCTGTCGGGGGCGGGAATCGCCGCGCCACCGGGGAGCATCAGCCCCAGCGCTTCGGTGATCGCCGCCATCGTGCTCGCGGTGCCCATCACCATGCAGTGGCCCGCGCTCCGGCAGATGGAGTCTTCGATCGCCCTCCACTGCTCCAGAGCCAGGTTCCCGGCACGAAGCTCGCCCTCGAAGCGGCGGCAGTCCGTACACGCGCCGAGGTCCTGGCCCCGGTAGCGGCCGCTCAGCATGGGTCCGCCCGTGACCATCAGCGCCGGCACGTCCGCGCTCGCCGCCGCCATCAATTGGGCGGGGACCGTCTTATCGCAGCCGCCGAGGAGCACCACCCCGTCGAACGGGTGGCAGCGGATCATCTCCTCGGTGTCCATCGCCATGAGGTTCCGGTAAAGCATGGTCGTCGGCTTTACCAGGATCTCGGAAAGAGAGATGGTGGGGAATTCGAGCGGCGTGCCACCGGCCTGCCAGACTCCCCGCTTCACCGCTTCCGCCAGCCCCCGGAGATGGCTGTTGCAGTGGTTCGCCTCGCTCCAGGTCTGGGCAATCCCGATGATGGGGCGGCTCAGGTCCTCCGGTGAGTAGCCGGAGGCCTTCGTGAAGGCGCGGTGGAGAAAGCCCTGGAGGTCGTCACGATCGAACCAGTCGCGGCTGCGGAGCATCACGTTCTCCCGGACGGGGATGGCCACTGGACGGCGACGGGAGCCGCGGCGTCTGCCAGACTCGGGCTCCCCGGCCGGGTCACTTGGCAAACGGCCAGATGGAGCGCTTACAGGTGTTCTTGCGGCGAACCTGAAGGACCTCCGTCACCCCCTCCGCGTTCAGGCGCTCCACAACCGCGTCGGCGCCCCGCTTCAGTTTCAGCTCCATCTCTTCACGATACAGCGGCACGAGGGCGAAGAAGTGAACGGTCTTCTCCGGACGGAGCCGGAGCTCTTCGAACCCTTCAGGCGGGTGACAGGGCTGCAGCAGCGCGATGCAGCAAAGCTGGGTGCAGGGACCGAGCGGCTTTGGCGGGTCCTCATTCGGAATGGTGTGGCCCCACCAGAACCAGCTCTGGTAGACGTGCGGAAAACGCGCCAGGTTCTTCAGCCACTGGATCGGCCAGAAATGCGCGGTGTCGGGGCGCTGGAACTCCTGCCGGCTCAGGGGCCAGTCCGGCGGGAGAGCGATGAGCAGTTCGAGTCCTCCGCGCCCGACGGCGCGTCCATTGGGAGGTCGCTCATGCCGGTGGTGAAGAGCGTGTGGTAATTCCGATCCGGACCCGGCGGGACGTGATGGACGTCGATATGCACGGTGTCCGATGCGAGCTCGTGCCAGACGTTTTCGACGGGGCCAAGGTATCGCTCGTAGTGCGCGACGATGGCCTCCGTATCATCGCCGCCGCCTCGGACCGGCTGCCACTCCTGAGCCGGCTCCGGGTAGCGGTAAATCGGCTGACCGGATTCGGAGTATTCTCTGGGTTCAGGCACGGTGAAAGGGTCGTGAGGTCAGCGGCTCAATAGAAGCGCTCCAGGTCCGCGGCCCGGAAGCCGGCCTTTCGCGCCGTGGCAATGATCTCCGCCTCGCGATCGACGATCTGCTGGGCCGCGTCCGGGATCTCCTCGGCGATCTCGAATGGTACCACCACCACCCCATGCAGGTCCGCGTGGAGGAGGTCGCCGGGGCGTACCTCCAGGCGGCCGAGCCGGACGGGCTGGCCCACGGAATGGAACTTCACCTGCCCGTGGGAGACGATGACTCCCGCGGCGTGATACTGGAAGCCGATAGCCGAGACCTGCTCCAGGTCCCGCACGCCGCCGTTCGTCACGAGGCCGAGCGCGCCGAGGCCCTGCATGCAGGACGCCATCACCTCGCCGACCAGTGCTCCCTGCATGGGCCAGAGGGGGGAGTCTTCGATGACGCAGACGGCGGGGTGCGCGCTCTCCTCGATGGCCCGGCAATAGTCGAGCCATCCCTGCCGCCATCCCTTCTCCCCCACCTCTCGCGGT
>CAYQDT010000589.1:0-3608 GCA_964416225.1 uncultured bacterium | reverse complement strand
ACCCGCCGGGCGGCAGGAACAGCGCGAGGAGCACCACCAGGAGACACCCCGCCGAAAACCACCGTGACCGAATACATTGTGCCAGGAATGCGCCCATGGGCCCTGTCCGCGTGCCGCGATCGCCCCGGCCGCCTTCAACCCGGCCGCTGCCGCCGGTCATCCGGCGTCCGAGTTTACCGGCCGGCGCCGGGCACCCACTCTCCCGTCCCGCCGACGCTCTTCCGACCGATCTCACTCTCCGCCAGCGCCACCGCGGCGATGTTCTGAACGAACTTCTCTTCGGAAAGAAACGGCTCTCGCTCGATTTCAAGTTTCTTTTCCAGGTAGGCCGCCGCCTCGACGAAGAGCAGGTGCCGGGATTCCAGTTCCAGCTCGTTCCGGCGCAGGCAGAGCTGGAGGAGCGTCTCCCGCTCTTCCAGGCTGAGCCGCAGGCGAATGCGGGCGCGGAGCGCGCCGTCCTGCTGGAGGCTGTTGTATTTTTCGTTCGGCGCGATGATGGCGCTGGGCATCACGCGCTTGCGCGTGCGCACCACCAGCGTGCCGGCGGCCCAGTCGCCAATCCGCTTCTGCCGCGGGTTGAGGAGCGCGCAGCAGCCGCCGATGGCGTAGAAGCCGACCGCCAGGAAATCGAGCGAGGTAAAGAACGGCAGCATATCCACCACCCGAAACAGGTTGCGGAGCAGCGCCTGGAAGAGATCGATGTTCATCCCGCGGTCATCGATCACCCGCAGGTCCATGACCCGTTTGCCGGGCGTCTGGCCGTTCCACTTCCACTCGAAGTAGGCGAAGTAGCCGAAATACAGGCAAAATGTGGCGAGGAGCGCCAGCCCCAATACGGGACCGGCCGCAAACAGCGTCAGGATGCCGCCGAAGCAGGCGGCGACCCAGAGACCCAGCAGCAGGCCGAGGAGGAGCAGGTGGTCCAGCGCCACCGCCACCATCCGGCTGCCGAGTCCCGCCAGCTCGTAGACGAACTCCACGCTTTCGGGAGTCAGGACCCGGTGCTCGCTGTTCATCCGCATCCGTTCTCGCTGCCGCCCGAGGGAGACCCATGCTCGCCGCCCGCACCGCGGATATCAACCAGTTCCTGAACCGGCGCCAGGCCGGCTGGCGGCGGCTGGAGGAGCTGCTGAAGCGCGCGGAGACGGAAGGGCTGCGGGCGCTCACCCCGGGAGAAGTCCGCGAATTCGGGATCCTGTACCGGCGCGCCTCGTCCGACCTGGTCACCGCCCGCGCGAAGACCGCCAATGCGGAGGTGCTGGAATATCTGAACGACCTGGTCGCCCGCTCTTACGCTCAAGTGTACCGCTCACGGCGTTTCCAGGCCAGGGACATCGGCACATTTCTCTGGATCGACTTCCCGCGCCTGTTCCGCCACGCGGGCAAGTACATCGCCGTGGCCACGGCGCTCTGCGCCTTCGCCGTCCTCTTCGGCTGGGTGATGAACCGGACGGACCCCGCCGGGGCGTATTACATGCTCCCGCCGGAGTTCGTGAAGCAGATGCCGGTACTCCGGGAGCACTGGAAGACCACCACCGGCCACGCGATCGGGCCGACGGAGATGTCGGTGATGAGCTCCGGGATCATGGTCCACAACATCGCCATCGGTCTCACCTGCTTTGCCGGCGGCGTGTTCCTCGGCATCCCCACGCTCTGGGCCATGATCGAGAACGGGTTGATGCTCGGGATCCTGGGCGAGGCGATGACCCGGCCGGGCACCGCCGTGACCTTCTGGTCGCTGATCCTCCCGCACGGTATCATCGAGCTCTCGGCAATCTGCATCATGGGCGGCGCGGGCTTTCTGCTGGCCGGCGCCCTGCTCGCGCCGGGAAACCGCACCGTCCGGGACGCGCTGATCGAGCGGGGCCGCCTGGCCGTGCTCCTGGCCCTCGGCGCAGGCGCCATGCTGGTGATTGCCGGCCTGATCGAAGGCTTCATCACCCCGCCGGCCTTCATCCCGCCCTGGGTGAAGCTCTGCTTCGCGCTGATCACCCTGGCCGGAGAGATCGCCTATTTCACCCTCTGCGGCCGCGGCCCGGAGCCGGGCCTCCTCCGCGAGGCGCTGGCGTACGACGCCGGATCGGACCGGCTGCCGGAGCTCTGACTTCCCGGCGCACTCGTACTATGGTTGGACTTCCGGAATGAGAATACGGCGTCGCTTGTAGTGACAGCGGCGCGCCGTTGCCTGATTTTATCGCCGCCACTGCGACCAGGAGAGCACGCTGTCTTCAGGCGGTCCGAGCTGCCATACCCAACCCTGCAAGAGCCGCCGCACTTCCGGTAGGGTCAACGGCAACAGCTCCACAGCCAGCTTGGATGGCGGCTGGGGAGAGGCCGACTGCGCCCCCTTCTTCCGCTGCCTCCATCTGAGCCCGCAGCGCGGCCAGGTAAGCCTGTGCGAGGAGCGCGAGCGTGATGAAGCGATACCTGCCGTCCCATTTGCGCACTTCACACCGGTCCAGGCCTACTTCGCCCTTGGCGGTTTCGAAGCACCCCTCAGTGCTCCAGCGCGTGCCCGCCACCCGCACCGGGGTGGACAGCGGCGTTCCTTCCGGCGCGAACACCACGTAATAGGCTCCTTCCCACGGGTCAGTAATGCTGCGGCGGACCAGCAGCCAGTGCTCCCAGCGGGGCCAGTGCAGCCGGAAGAGCCGCACGCGCGCCCAGTCATAAGGCCGCGGTCCGTTGGCGCCGTCTCCCGGCGGGAACCGCTCCCACGCCTCTGGGGGCAGCTGCGCCAGCAGATGATCCGCCCACACCTGGCCTGGGCCGGAGTCGGTCCAGGTCCACAGCGGCTCCTTGCACGCGATCTCCAGCACGAAGGCTTGCCCTTGCTCCTCCAGCCACACCCGCAGGCGCCAGTCACCCGCGTAGACCGCATCGGCCGGCGCCCAACCGGCGGAAACCCCGGCGGCCCGCGCCCGTTCCAGCATCTGCCGGGCGAGTTGCGGCTTCGTGGCAAACGCGACCGTCTCCGGCACCCTAGCCGCCTCGCTGCGCTCGGTGTCTTTCGCCCACTCCTTGGCGAGGTAGAGTTCCCGGTCCAAGAAGATGCGGCCGTGCGGACTGGCGTAGGCCACAAACACCCCGGGTCCCCTGTGGGCGCATACAGTTCTAGATCCATCCCGCCGTGCCGCTGTATTGGCGCTGCACGTTGACCGAATGCTGCCCCTTCTTCAGGAACCTCGCCTCGTCGAGAATCAGCACCGCGTCGGGATGGCCCAGGTGTTCCTTGACATACGCCTGTAGATCGTCACGTACCCGGTCTGCGTCCCAGGCCGCCCCATCAGCACCCGCTGCAGCCCGTGAGGACGAGCTTGCCCGGCTTGTTGCGCTACCTGCCAGCCGTTCTTCCGGGGCACGGGCGCTAATAAGGCAGATCGGTAGTGGCGGCCGTGCTGGCGCACTTTTTGGCCGTGGACGGGCCGGCCCATCCGCTCACACAGCGCCTCCAACTCGGCCGGACCACGCGCCAGCAGCGTCGCGGTGGCGGTATCCGGCAGGACCTCCTCATTCCCTTTGGGCATCGCTCCGCTCCTCGGGAGCGTTCTTACCCACCATCTTCAACTGCATTACTAATCAGGAGTGATGGATTGAAGCACGGCTTT
>CAYQDT010000588.1:0-3610 GCA_964416225.1 uncultured bacterium | reverse complement strand
CGCCGGTGCCGGTGCGGGACCCGGCCGATCCCTCCGGCTTCCTCACCAACGTCGTGAGTATCGCTGCGGGCTTCTATCACAACCTGGCGGTGAAGGCGGACGGGACGGTCGTGGCGTGGGGCCGCAATGACTTCGGCCAGCTCGGCGACGGCACCTCGGGAAACAACCGCTTCACGCCGGTGCCGGTGCGGGACCCGGCCGATCCCTCCGGCTTTCTCACCAACGTCACCGGTTTTGCCGCGGGCTATTTGCACAGCCTGGCGGTGAAGGCGGACGGGACCGTGGTGGCCTGGGGCAACAACAGTGAGGGTGAACTCGGCGACGGCACCTACACCCAGCGTCTCACCCCAGTGCCGGTGCGGGACCTCTCCGACCCCTCCGGCTTCCTCACCAACGTCGTCAGTATCTCCGCGGGCTATTTGCACAACCTGGCGGTGAAGGGGGACGGCACGGTGGTGGCCTGGGGCGACAACCACTACGGCCAACTCGGGGACGGCACCACCACCCAGCGTCTCACCCCCGTGTCGGTGCGGGACCCGGCCGACCCCTCCGGCTTCCTCACCAATGTCGTCAGTATCTCCGCGGGCTACTTTCACAGCCTGGCGCTGAAGGCGGACGGGACGGTGGTGGCCTGGGGCTACAACAGCAATGGCCAGCTCGGCGACGGCACCTCGGGAAACAACCGCCTCACTCCGGTGCCGGTGCGGGACCCGGCCGATCCCTCCGGCTTCCTCACCAACGTGACCACCCTCGCCGGGGGCGCTTATCACAGCCTGGCGCTGAAGGCGGACGGCACGGTGGTGGCCTGGGGCTGGAACCTCAACGGGCAGCTCGGGGATGGTACCTATAACAACCGGCTGACGCCGGTGCCGGTGCGAGACCCAGCGGATCCCTCCGGCTTCCTCACCGACGTGGCGGTCATCGCCGGCGGCTGGAGTCACAGCCTGGCGGCCAAGAACCTCCCGGCACCCTGACCCGCGCGGCGGGAGCCGTTCACCGGAAATCTGAAGCGGGGAGGCGCCGGTGTGGTTGCGGGCGCCTCCATCCCCCTCTAGCCCCCTCTCCGGCCGCCGGAGGCGGCCCTGGTGAAGACCCTCGCAGGGGCGCCTCGCCGCGAGAGGGCGCCGGCGGCGGCCAGGGGCGGGGTGGACGAGAGAGAAGTAGCCGATCGCCCCACCGGCGCGGCAAGCAGCCCGACCCTTGAAATCCCGCGCCGCCGGCCCGGGGGGCCCGCCATGCCCGCTCCCGGCGTTCCCTCTCGCTGTCCCCTCTCTCTGCTCTCCGCGGCTCCGTGGTGAAAACTACCTCCACCCGAGCGCGCCGCCCTCAGGCGGAGGCGGGGTCCTGCGGCGTATCGACGCTGATGGCGCCGGGGCGCTCGCCAGGCTCCGGGACGGGGATCTGGCGCGGGCCGTTGTCCCCGTACCGGTACGGCGCGGTCCGCTCCATGGTCTCGATACTGATCGGCCGCTCCTCGCCGCGCTGGAGCTCGTCCAGGTCCTGCATCCCGTTCGGACCCGGAGGGCCTGCTCGTCCCTCGCGCTGTGGCATCCCACACCTCCTGCGTTGACTCTCCCCTTCCGCCGCCGCTATACCACTGCTATACCCATCCCGGCACGCGAACAACGTTTCGCGCTTCGCCGGTATACTGATTTCGCAGGTGGCCCGCGGCGAAGCGGCTCCGCCGGCCATCCGGGAGCAGCCTGCTCCCAAGGAGCCTGAACGTGGCCAATCGAGACGATCGATCCTATCCACCGCGCGAGGAGCGCCGGTTCGAGGAAGACAGCGGGCCGCGCGGGTCGGAGACGCAGTTCCGCGCCCTGGCCCTGCTGGACCGCCTCCTCTCCACCGCGAGCATCGAAGACTCCCGCGTCATCAATCACCTGCTCCTGCTGCGGCACCAGCTGGAGACGGACGAGGCACAGTTCGCCGAAGCCCAGAAGCTGCTGGCGGAATATGAAGAGGCGTACCAGAAGCTGACCCAGCCGGCCAACCGGGTGGGCACGTTCCTCGGCGAGCTCGCCGAGGGCCAGGCCAGCGTTGCACTCGGGGACGGCGAGTACATCTGCGCCGTGGATCCCAAGCTTGAGAACCCCGAGTTCGCGGTCGGCACCCGCGTGAAGCTGAACGAGGCGTACGCGGTGGTCGGCGACCTGGGCGCCTGGCCGACGGGCTCCGTGGTGAAGGTGGCGGAGGTGCTGGAGGACGGCCGGCTGCGCGTCTCCATGGACGCGGCGGGCCAGAACGGGCGCGTCGTAAACCGCGCGGATGCGCTGGCCGAGGCTCCGCTGAAGAGTGGGGACGAGGTCCGGATGGAGCCGAGCTTCCGGCTGGCGCTGGAGCACTTCCCGCAGGCGGAGGTCCGGGACTACTACCTCGAAGAGGTGCCGGAGATCCCGTGGGAGAAGGTCGGCGGCCAGGAAGAGGCGATTCGGGTGATCCGGGACACCATCGAGCATCCCCTGCTCTACCCGGAGCTGTACGCCCGCTTCGACAAGAAGCCGATCAAGGGCATCCTCCTCTTCGGCCCGCCCGGGTGCGGCAAGACCCTCATCGGGAAGGCGACCGCCTACAACCTGACCCGGGAGTACCGGGAGCGGACCGGCCGGGATGTGCAGGAGTACTTCATGTACATCAACGGGCCGAAGATCCTGAACATGTGGCTCGGCGAGAGCGAGCGGATCGTCCGGGAGATCTTCGCCCAGGCGCGGGAGAAAGCGCGGGAAGGACGCCTCGTCTTCATCTTCATCGATGAGGCGGAGTCGATCCTGCGCACCCGGAGCAGCGGCCGCTACCTGAACATCGCGAACACCGTGGTGCCGCAGTTCGCCGCGGAGATGGACGGCCTGGTGAAGATGGAAAACGTGGTGGTGATGCTCACCTCCAACCGGCCGGACTACATCGATCCCGCCATTCTGCGGCCGGAGCGGATCGATCGGAAGGTCAAGGTGACCCGACCGGACCGGAACTCGGCCCGCGCGATCCTCTCCATCTATCTCCATCCGGGCATCCCGCTGGATCCCGGGGTGGTGACGCAGCACGGGAGCCCGGAGGCGGCGCGGGAAGTGTTCGAGCGCCTGCTCCCCAATCCCACCGAAGGCAATCCGCCACACTTCCTGAAGGGCTCGGGCGAGCGGGCGCTACGCGTTCAGGTGGTTCCCGATCCGCAGCGGCACGTCGTCGCTCACGTTTTCAAGGTGTGCATCGATCCCTATGTCGGCAAGTTGGGCTACCTGCGTGTTCACCAGGGGACGCTGCGGCCCGGCAGCCCGTTGTTTATCGGCAATGCACGCAAGCCCTTCAAGCTGGCTCACCTGTTCAAGCTGATGGGCAAGGAAACCACGGAGATTCCCGAGGCCATTCCAGGCGACATCTGCGCGATCGCGAAGGTCGAGGAGCTGCATCTCGACGCCGTGCTGCACGACTCCCACGACGAGGACGAATATCACCTTGAAGCGGTGAAGTTCCCTCCGCCGATGCTAGGAATAGCGATCGAGCCGGAGCGGCGCGGCGACGAGCAACGTCTCGCGGATGTGCTCCACAAGCTGACGGCTGAAGATCCATGCGTGCGCCTCGAGCACCACGCTGCCACCAATGAGACGGTGTTGTA
>CAYQDT010000587.1:0-3611 GCA_964416225.1 uncultured bacterium | reverse complement strand
GGAACGGGATCGTGCGGAAGGTGAATGAGACCTACTACGTGGTCCAATTCCCCCCCTGATCCGGATGGTGAGCGAGGGCACGCCCTGGAGAGAGCTGGGGCTCCAGCAACTCTATGGCAGGATGAACATCATCACCACCGATCCGACGCGCAGCAATTCGGGAAACCAGTTCGCCGGCCTGCTTGCGAACATGCTCAACGGCGGGGAGGTGGTGGACGACGCGCACCTGGCGAGAGTCCTGCCGGGCATTAAGCGCTTCTTCGCCCGGCAGGGGTACATGCTGGAGAGCTCGGGCGACCTCTTCAGCCAATTCCTGCAGCAGGGTGTGGGGAGCTTCCCGATCATCGCGGGTTACGAGGCGCAACTGGTCGAGTTCGGACTGGAGAACCCGCAATACGGCGATCTCCTCCACCGCGAAGTGATTACCCTGTACCCTCAGCCAACCTTATGGAGCAGCCATCCCCTGATTGCCCTCACGCCGAATGGCGAGAAGCTGCTCACCGCGCTCCGGGACCCGGAAATCCAGCGCCTCGCCTGGGAGAAGCACGGCTTTCGCTCCGGGATGATCGGTGTCCAGAACGATCCGAAGGTGCTCCGGGCAGCCGGAATCCCGCCGTCGATCGAGAATGTCATCCCGATGCCCACCGCGGGAGTGATGGAACGGATCATCCACGGCCTCTCCACCCGCTGACCCGCTCCCGCCCCCTTTCCGATCCCTTTCCGATCCCTTTCCGATCCCTTTCTGCGGCCGTGCCCCGGAAGGGAGGCCAGGTGCGAGGTCGGCAGCGAACTGGTTACGCGCCCCTTGCGGCGACTGATCCCGGCCCGATCGCACTTCCGTTCCTGTTCACCATGATCTCCCCCAGCACCCGCCACACCCTCCGTTCCGGCCTCCGGATCGCCGCGGCCGAGCCAGCCCTCATCTGGTGGTATCTCCAGAACCGCGCCCGCGGTATGGTGCTGCCGCTGGAGCGCACCCGCGGAAAAGGCCGGGCGCTGCCGCCGCGCTTCATCACCTTGAAGCCGACCCTCCGGTGCAACCTCCGCTGCGTCTTCTGCCGCTTCGTCGCCAACGGCGAGGTCTTCGGAAAGCGCGACTGGCTCGAGCTGGAAGATTGGAACCGGGTGATCGAGGAGGTCGCCCCCTACCGGCCGTATGTCTGCATCACCGGGGGAGAACCCCTGATGTACCCTGACATTAGTGGTCTGGTAGCCCATGTGAAGGGAAGGGGACTCACATGCGTCCTCACGACGAATGGGACGCTGTTAGAGCACCGGGCCGAGGCCCTGATGGCGGCGCCTCCGGATGCGATCATCCTCTCCCTGGACGGGCCGCGGGCGGTGCATGACGCCGTCCGGATGGTCGACGGAACGTATGACCGGGCGCTCCGGGGCGTCCGGCGCCTGCTCGAGATCCGGGGCCGGGCGCTCAAGCCGCTGCTGATCCTGAACACGGCCATCACCGGCCACACCTACGAGACCGCCGCCGAGATGGTGCGCATCGCCCGCAAGTGGGGTGCATTCGCGCTCCATTTCCAACACTTCTGGTTTCTGACCCGCCCGATGGTCGACGCCCACAACGCGCGCTGGGGGGACTGCTTCCCCCTCGTGTATGACCATGTGGGGGGTACGGCGACCAGCGGAGTCGACCCGGATCGGCTCTACGACACGATCCAGCGCCTGAAACAGGAAGACGGAGGGATGCCCGTGCTGTTCTACCCCGAGCTGGACCGGGAGCAACTCCGCCGGTTCTACACCGAGCCGGAGCAGTTCACGCACGTCGCGGTCCCGGACTGCGCCTGGCTCAGCACGGACATCCTCCCAAATGGAGATGTCTCCCCCTGCTTCGACCTCATCTGCGGGAATGTGCTTCGGCAGCCCTTCGCGGAGATCTGGAACAGCGAGCCGTTCCAGGCCCACCGCCGGCGCCTCTCCGAATTCGGGCCGTATCCGGTCTGCGCGCGTTGCTGCGCGTACTTCCGGCACGATTAGCGGTGCAGGCGTGTGATCACCCCGAGGGAGAAGATGGTAGCGGTTGGAGCCCCTGGTAAGAGGCCTCGCCGCGCGCTGCACGCCGCCGGAAGGCGCTGGTAGAGCTTTCCCGAGCAGACCTGCACATCTTGTGAGGCCTTTAGTAACCCCTTTTAGAGGGGATCATTAGGCCTTGTATAGGTTTCGACGGCTCGCCCGCAGCCGCCCCCGGGCGGCGGACAGCCGGTCCGGCAACGAGACGGAGCAGATGGCCGGCCGGCGTCGCCCCACCGGCCCCGTCTAACGCGGCCGCCGCCCGTCCAACTCTGCGGAGTTGCGGGAACCGCTCCGCCGCCTCTCCGTCGCCGCGGCCCGAGGTGCAGGCGGATCCATTGCGAGCCAGCGCAGGACCGCCAGAAACGCCAGCATAAACGGAAGCAGCCAGAGAATCTTCTGAATCCCCTCTTCCATCCCCATCATGCTCGTTCTCTCCCGTTCGATCACCGTTGCGTGTTCATACCCGGGCGGCCTGGAGAGTAAGCGCTCCTCGAACGGCGTTTTGTGCGGGAGCCAGGCGATGAGCATCCGTCCGAAGGGGACCCGGCGAGGAGACGGGCTCGGACGCCGCAGCGTTGCGCCGGACAGGCGGAGGCGCGCGCCACCACCTTGCCTGGCGCAACGCTGCGGCCGGCTACCTGGCGGCGCGAAGGATGGCGTTGAAGTCGCCGGCCTTCAGGCTCGCGCCCCCAACGAGCGCCCCGTCGATATTCGGACGTGAAAGGAGGTCCTGCGCGTTGTCCGGCTTGACGCTGCCGCCATATTGCACGCGTACCGCTTCGGCCGCCGCCGACCCGTACAGCCGTCCCACCGCGGCGCGGACGACGCCGCAGACCCGGTCCGCCTCGTCCGCCGCGCACGTCTCACCGGTCCCGATCGCCCAGACCGGCTCGTATGCCACCACGATCCCCGCGGCCTGCTCGGGCGTGAGCCCCGCCAGCCCTCGTTCGATCTGGCCCTCGATGACCGCGTCCGTCTGCCCGCCCTGCCGCTCCTGCAGCGTCTCACCGCAGCAGACGATCGGCACGATACCGTGCTTGAGCGCGGCATGGAGCTTCAGGTTCACCGTCCGGTCCGTCTCCCCGAAGAGCTGCAGCACCTCCGGCGTGAAGCCCTCCTCGGGCACGCCGAACCGGCCGCGTCGCTCCGAATGGCCGATGATCACGTGGGTGACCCCCAGGTCCGTGAGCATCCCCGGCGCGATCTGTCCGGTGTACGCACCGCTCTCCTTCCAGAACAGATCCTGCGCCCCAACGTGGATCCGTGTACCCGCGGCCGCCTTGACCCCCGCGGCAAGGCTCACCGCCGGCGGGCAGACGACCACCTCCGCCCGGCTCTCGGCCGCCGCGGGAGCGATCTCTCCGATCAGCGCTCCGGCTTCGGAGGGCAGTTTATTCATCTTCCAGTTTCCGGCAACGATGGGGGTGCGCACGCGTCTCTCCTTGCTCCTGACAGGGGCCCGCGCCGCGCCGACCGCTCCCGGGCCTCACCCCAATTTGTAGCACCGCCCTTTCCGGACGCCCCACCCGGACGGCCGCATGCAAGCGAGGGGAGCGACAGCCTCCGCCATCCCTCCCCTCGAA
>CAYQDT010000586.1:0-3622 GCA_964416225.1 uncultured bacterium | reverse complement strand
GGGGATGACCGCGGCCTCACAGCGGGCGCAGCGCAGCGGGTCGGCAGCTGCCTGCTCCAGGCTCATCCGCCGTGGGCAGCCGCCGTCACCCGTCGCCCGTGCCCGTTCGCTTTCCCGCTCCATCCCGGACCCCGATCGAGTGGCCGTCGGATGAGAGGAGCCCCGCCCGCAGCCCGCCAACTCTGTTCTAACTATCTCAACCGGGAGGTCTCATGGTCTGCCACCGCCTCAAGCCGACACACTACCACACCACCCTCGCCGCGCATGAGCCGGTGCTCCACGTGGCGGACGGCGACAGCATCCGGACCACCACCGTGGATGCGGGCGGCCGCGACCAGACGGGCAAGCCGGTGACCCCCGGCGGCAATCCCCAGACCGGCCCGTTCTACATCGAAAGCGCGGAGCCCGGGGACACGCTCGCGGTGCACCTGGATCACCTGGCCCCCAACCGGAGCTGGGGCTATTCCGCCTCCGTGGTGGCGCCGAACGTGGTGGACCCCTGGTTCGCGCGGAAGCTGCCGGAGGGCGAGCGAGTGAACTGGATCGTCGACGCGGCCGCGGGCACCGCCACGCTGGACGCGGAGAGCCACCTGGGCCGGCTCGTGGTGCCGCTCGACCCGATGCTGGGCTGCTTCGGGGTGGCGCCGGCGGGCGGCCAGGCGATCTCCACCGCTACCTCCGGGCCGCACGGCGGAAACATGGATTACCGGGGCTTCCGCCAGGGCGTGACCGCCTACTTCCCCGTGGCGGTCCCGGGCGCGCTCCTGCACCTCGGGGACGGACACGCGGTACAGGGCGACGGTGAGATCGTGGGGACGGGCATCGAGATCTCATTCGACCTGCAGGTCACGGTGCGGGTGCTGAAGGGGCGGCGCAGCCACTGGCCCGGCGGCGAGGACGAGCGCTCCATCTTCACCGTGGGAAACGCGCGCCCGCTCGACCAGTGCATCCAGCACGCGACCACCGAGATGCTCCACTGGCTGGAGACGGAGTACGGACTGGACACGCGGAGCGCCAGCATCCTGTTGGGCCAGTGCGTGCGGTACGAGATGGGGAACGTCTTCGACCCGGCCTACACCATGGTCTGTAAGCTCGCCAAGCGGTGGCTGCACCCGCGCGCCGCGAGCCAATGAGTCCGTTCGCGCCCGCGCGGCAGCCGCCCGGGTGTCCCAACCACCCGGAGCAGCCGGCTGCCGCATGCTGCCGCGCCTGCGGCCGCTGGTTCTGCCCGGAATGCCTGGTCGAGCTGCTGGGGCAGCCGCTGTGCGAGCCGTGCAAGAAACGCCGCCTGGAGCAGCTGCAGGCGGGTGGCGCATACCTGCCCGAGCCGGTCTCCACCGTCCCCCCGGAGAACTGGTGGGCAGTGGTGAGCTTCGCGCTGGCGCTGTGCGGCCTGTATCCCTGCGTAGGTCTGGCCACGGGTCCGCTGGCGGTCATCGCGGGCATCCTGGGCCTGATCCGCAGCCGGCAGATGGCGGGCCACCCTCGGAAGTGGGCCGCCGTGACCGGGCTGGCGCTCGGCGGGGTGATCACCATCGGCGTCTGGGGCTGGATGATCCTGTCGGCGGCGCACCTGCTGCGGTGAGCCCGGCTGCGGCGGTCCCGTTCCGGAGAAGCTCACCCCGGAAACCGGGAGCGGAGAGAGAGGGAGCCCCGGGAGGGCGCGGATCCTCGCCATCGGTGGACGCTGGAGCGCTCGCGCTCATCCGTACCGCAGGTGCCTCCGCGCCTCCGGCGGGCGCGTTCGGCACGGACGGTCCGGTCTACACCCCCACGTAGCGCGCGTACAGGCTGCGGGCCAGCGCCTCGTCCGTCGTGCCCTCCACGATCGCCCGCGCGTCCCGGAAGAGGGTGAGGCGGTGGTCGCCGGCCTGGAGCTTCAGGAGGTAGGCGTTCACCGAGACCTCGCCCACCCCGCGCAGCCGCTCCCCCAGGGCCGCCAGGTCCAGCCGCACCGGGCGGGTGACGGTGATCTGGACCGCGTTCCGCCCGCAGAGGGACGTGGCGTGGGTGGTCGCGGCGACCTCCAGATAGGGGAACTCGCGGCCGGCGCAGCACGGGCAGTCCCCCCGGCGCGGCAGACGGAACGTGTGCCAGGACAGCTCCCACACGTCCACATGCAGGAGCCCGTCCGCCAGCGCGCCGGCACCCCGACCAGGAACTTCATCGCCTCGGCCGCGGCCAGCGAGGCCACCACACTCACCGCCGGCCCGAGCACGCCGGCGGTATCGCAGGTGGCGGAGGTCCCGGCCGGCGGCGGCTCGGAGAACATGCACCGCAGGCAGGCGGTCTGCCCCGGGCGGATCAGCGCCGTCATTCCGTACGTCGCCACGGCGCCGGTATAGACCCAGGGCCGGCCGTCCCGCACGCAGGCGTCGTTGAGCAGGTAGCGGGTCTCCCAGTTGTCGGTCCCATCCATCACCAGGTCGGCGCCGTCGATCAGCTCGAAGACGTTCCCCGCATGGAGGTCCGCTACGACGTCCTCGATCTCGATCTCGCCGTTGACCGCCCGCAGCCGCTCCGCCGCCGCCGCGGCTTTCGGCGCGCCTCGCTGCACGTCCGCCTCGTCATACAGGAGCTGGCGCTGGAGGTTCGTCAGCTCTACCAGGTCCCGGTCGACGAGGCGGAGGTGCCCCACGCCCGCTCGCGCGAGGTGGTTCGCGATCACCGTTCCCGTCGCCCCGCAGCCCAGCACCACCACCCGGCTCGCGCGGAGCCGCCGCTGGCCCTCATGGCCGATCTCCGGGAGCACCGTCTGGCGGGCATAGCGCGCGGCGCCGGGGGTGGGGTCTGGCGTGGAGGTTGGGTGGTCCATGGAAGGGCGGGTAACGGCGTCCGGTGCGAGGATTCGCCGGATCGGGCTAACTATGGCGCATGGACGCGCCCGGGGCAAGGGGTCCGGGGCCGAACGCCGCCGGGACGGCGCCCGGTCATCGGCCGGGGCCTCCGGAGAGCAGCACGTACAGCACCGGAACCACCGCCCCGATCAACGCCAGCACGGCGCCGCGGCCCCGGATTCCGTTCCTGCCCGGGAGCATGAAGAGCCCCGAGAGGGAGAGCAGCAGCAGCCCGACGGCGTACAGGTCCGCCACGACGGTCCAGGCCCGCTTCCCGCGGTTCAGGTGCAGCCAGTTCGCGATCCGGAAGAAGGGGCGCGGCTTCCGTCCCTCCTCCACCACCCGCCCGCTGACCGGGTTCACGTGGAGCGTCACGCCATCCAGCATGACCTCCAACTGGTCCGGAGCGGCCCGATAGCTCTCGCGGACGGGGCCCCGGAAGTGGAACTGCCGCGCCACGGCGGCCGCGGCCAGCCCGGCATCCGCAGGGAGCGGCAGGGAGACCCGGCGGATGGCGCGGTATGCCTGGAAATTGGAGTCCCACTCCGCCACGTGGTTGACGGCGAGGCCGGAGAGGGCGTAGACCACCGTCAGGCCGACGGCCAGGTAGCCGAGGTCCCGGTGCAGCGAGCGGACGAGCGACCGCCACGCGAGGCGCGGGAGACCCGGGAGGCGGTCAGGCATACCGCTCCTCGGTCCATGGGTCGCCGTGGTTGTGGTAGCCGCGGGTCTCCCAGTAGCCCGGCTCGTCCGCGGCGCTGAATCGGATCCCGGTGAGCCACTTG